>NZ_CP034072.1:6054988-6276402 GCF_003855255.1 Mycolicibacterium nivoides
AGCGGCAGACCCGGCGGCCCGCACCCCAGGTCGCCCGGATTCCCGGTAATCGCATCGGGCACCGTCATCCGCGGTGGACCGCCCTGCCCGGTACGAGGGAAGGGCGCAGGCATCGCCGGGGTGCCCGGTTGCCCGACTGGCGGGTCGGTGAGCTGAGAGGGCGCCAGGACGTTGGGGTCCAGCCCGAGGTCAGAGAACGCCGCGTCGATGAATGGCTGAATGTACTGCCCGGGTGGAAGATTGACGACGAACCCTTTGAAGAACGGACCGGAGGACACCGACTCCCCAAGCGCCATCGCATAGGAGTTGAGGCGTTTGACAGCGTCCTGCAGTCGCTCCCGGCGGTTGTCGATGATGGCCAGCACCCCGTTGAGACGGTCCAGCGTCGACGTGAACGACTCGCGGTTTTCCGCGATGAAGCCGCGGATCTGCCTACTGACCGCGACGATGCTGTTGGAGATGGAATCCAGCGCGGCACTCTGGGTCCGGATCTGCGTGAGTAACGCGTTGGAGTTGGTGATCAGATCGACGATCTGGCTGCTTCGCTGGCCCAACACGGTGGACACCTTGCCCACATCCGACAGCAGTGACCGCAGCTGTGTGTCGCGTTCGGCCAAGGTTCCAGAGAGGCGGGAGACTCCGTCCACCGCTGCACGCAACTCCGGGGGCGTATCGGCGAACGTCTCGGCGAGCGTCTGCAGCGATGTCGACAACTCATCGGTGTCCAGACCGTTGATGGTCACGGACAGGTCACCCAGCGCATCGGCCAACTGATAGGGCGATGTGGTCAGCTCCAGCGGGATCGGCCCCTCGAGCGGTGCGTCACCGCGTGGTGTCACCTCGACCACCTTGGCGCCCAGCACCGTTTTGGTCTTGATAGCGGCCTCGGAACGGTCCCCGACGAAGACGCTACGGTCGATGTCGAAGCCGACCACGACGCGATCGCCGTCCAGCCTGATAGAGGACACCTGCCCGACTCGCAGGCCGGCCACCTCCACCGGTGAGTCCGCTCGCAGCCCGGCCGCATCGGCAAACTGGGCGGTGTAGCTGTGGCCACTGCCCAGAAACGGGATCGCGTCGTAGTTCGTGGCGCCGACAATGGCGGCGACGATTACCACCGACCCGACCACACCCACCTTGACCGGGTTGCGTTCTGCCATCGGTTTCATTTCGGCGTGCACCTGCCCGAAGTCTGAGCCGCCGCCTTGATGTAGACCGGCTGGCCGCCCTTGCCATTGACCTTGATGATCGCCTCACAGATGTAAAAGGCGAACCAATCTCCGTAGAGCCCCTGCCGACCCAACATTCGATAGGCGTCCGGCAGGGTGTTCAGCAGGTCGTCGAAGTAGTCGTGTTTGTTGAGCACGATGGTCGCCGCCCGGTCGGTCTCCTGTCGCACCTTTTGGATCGCCGGGCGCGACTGCGCGAGCAGATCGGCAACTTCACGGGCGGTGGTGTCGATGTTCGCCGTCGCATCGGCGATCCCGTCCTTGCGCGCGGCCAGGGCAGCGGTCAGTTCATCGAGCCGACCGAGCGCTTTGCCGAAGTCGGCGTCATTGTCACCGATCGCGCCGAGCACGAGATCGAGATTGTTGATCAGGTCCCCGATCAACGCGTCACGGTCTGCCAGCGCGTCGGTGAACGTGGCGGTCTGTCCCAGCAGGGAGCTGATGGTGCGGCCCTGACCCTGGAAGGCCTGGATGAGTTGGCCGGACAGAGCGTTGATCTGGTCGGGGTCCAATGCGCGGAACAAGGGGCGGAATCCGCCGATCAGGGTGTCGAGGTCCAGTGCGGGTGCGGTGTTGGCCGCCGCGATGGTGTCACCCGGTTTCAGCGGGGCCCCGCCGCCAGCACCAGCTTCCAGTGCCAGATAGCGGTCGCCGTATAGGTTGTCGAAACGGACGACGGCGCGGCTGCTCTGGGTGAGCACCACGGAGTCGTCGACCTCGAACTCGACACCGACCAGATTGTCCCGGCCGATCGTGAGATCACCGACCTTGCCGACCTCGACACCGGCGATCCTGACGAAGTCGCCACTCTTGAGTCCGCCGACGTTGCTGAACAAGGCCCGGTAGGCCTGCTGCGGCTGGAATCGCGCCTGTGCGAACACCGCCACCAGGGCGAACAACCCCAACAGGCAGACAGTACAAAAGATCATCAGGCGCCACAGGACGGCCCCCAATCGTGCGTTCATGGCGAGGACGCTCCTATCGGAGGGGTGGGTGCGGTTTTCTGCGGGGTCGGCGGTGTCCCCATCGGGAACGGAGCCTCGAATGCCTCGGATCCCGGCGTCGGCCCGGGTGCGCGCGGCGCGCCGGGTGGCGGGGCCGGAGGCAGGCCTGGATACAACGGGCTGCCATCCGCTGCATACTGCGGGGCACCATAGGGCGGGCCACCGGGATACGGAACCGGTGCGGGTGCAGGGCCTTCCAAGTCACGAATGCTCGGCGGTTCGGGAACGGCGCGGGTGACCGGGAAGTAGTTCGCCCAACCGGGAAATCCGATGCCTGGGTTGATCCGGATGTCGTTGCCGGTGCCCCACCCGGTGTTGGTCACCAACTGCCGGACCGGGAATTGCTTGCTCGGGTCGGGCAACGATCCGCAACCGGGCTTACCTCCTGGGCCGCCCTTGGCACCCACGATGGGGAGGTTGTCGGGATACCGATACTGATCCTGTCCCCAAGCCAGCGAAGAGTCCAGGATGATCGAGTACCCGTTGCCCCCTTCGGCCTGCGCCCCACCGTTGTCGATAAACCACTGGGCACCCAGCAATGTGCAGGTGAGCGCCGGATGATGTTCGAAGAGCAGCGACGTCGTGGGTTGCAGCGCATCGACTGTGCGCACCAGATCGTCCTTGGCGGTACCGAGCAATTGTGTTCCGCTGTCGGCAAATCCGAGGACATTGACCAGCAGCGCATCGATATCCCCGGCGCGTTCGGACACTGTGGTCGAAGTCGTGCTCAGGGCGTCCAGAGCCGTCAACAGATCGCCCGCGGCCGCACCGTAGGTGGTGGCGAAGTCGTGCACCGCGTGCAGGTCGGTGCGAATGGTCTCGCTTCGCGGGTTGAGCGCCAGTAGGACCTGGTTCGCATCGCTGGTGGCCTGGCCGATGGCTTCGCCCTGCCCGCGCACGCCCTCGGCGATGGCACTCAGGGTCGCATTCAATTTCGCCGGGTCGATCTTGTCGAGCAACCCGACGATGTTCTCGAACACGGTGTTGACCTCGCTGGTCGTGTCACTTGACCGCAGGGTTTGGTGAGCGGTGATCCGTTCGGGGCTCGGGTCGCTCGGGTAGATCAGGTCGACGTATTTGGCGCCGAAGGCAGTTGTCGCGTTTATCTGAGCGGCCACGTTGGCGGGGATGTACCTAACGTATTCCGGGTCGATCGCCAGCGTCATGACGGCGGTCCCGCCGGTGGCGGATCGAACATCGGTGACATGGCCGACGGCAAGCCCGCGCATCTTCACCTTGCCGCCGGGTTCCATTACCAGTCCGGATCTGTCGGCAGTCAGCGTGACCAGAACATAAGACCGGAGCCAGCCGTTGAACAGTGCGACGGTCGCCACCGCCACCGCTACCAGAGCGAGCACCAGCAGGCCGGCCGACCACGCGGGGCGGATTCGTGAATTTTTCACCGGGAGCATGTCGATCACCCAGACAGGTTGAAGTTGCCGGAACGTCCATAGACAGACAGGGAAATCACCAAGGTGACGAACACGACGACGATCAGCGAGGTCCGAACCGCGCGGCCGACTGCCTCCCCGACTCCCGCCGGACCACCGCTGGCGCTGAATCCGTAATAGGTGTGAATGACCATGACCGCCAATGCCATTGCCACCGCCTGGACGAAGGACCACACCAGATCCATCGGGTTGAGGAAGGTCTTGAAGTAATGGTCGTAGACGCCCGTCGACTGCCCGTAGACCACCGTCGTTCCCACGCGCGCGGATACGAAGGACATCAATACGGCTACGCAGTACAGCGGGACAACGACGATGACACCGGCCATCAGCCTGGTCGAGGCGAGGTAGGAGATCGACCGCACCCCCATGACCTCGAGCGCATCGATTTCCTCAGCGATGCGCATGGCACCCAGTTGTGCCGTCGCTCCGGCTCCGATGGTGGCGGCCAGCCCGATACCCGTCGTCAAGGGCCCGATGATCCGGACGTTGAGATACGCCGAGGTGAAACCCGTCAGAGCCTCTACCCCGACACCGGCCAGCGTGTTGTATCCCTGCACCGCGATCAGTGCGCCCGCCGACATCGTCAGGAACGCGACGATGACGATCGTCCCGCCCACCACCGCCAATGCTCCGGCGCCCAGGCTCATCTGGGCGATCTGAACGGCGACCTCGGCGCGGTAGTGCACGACGGCGTCACCCACCGAACGGATGGTCTGCCCGTAGAACTGGGTCTGCAGACCCAACTGATTCCAGCCGTCGCGGATGGTGCGTGTCGCGCGCCGCAGGCGTGGCCGGAGCGTGCTCGGGACCCCGGTCACATCGTCGCCTGTACACCGACAGCCGTGACCAACAGGTTGATCACGAACAACGCCATGAACGAAAACACCACCGTCTCGTTGACGGCGTTGCCGACTCCGGCCGGCCCGCCTCCGACCGAGATTCCCTTGTAGCAGCCGACCAGAGCGGCCACCAGTCCGAAAAGCGCCGCCTTGACCACCGAGATCACGATCTCGGCGCCACCGGTGAACAACGTCATCCCGGCGACGAATGCACCGGGAGTCACATGCTGGACGAACACCGAGAAGAAGAATCCGCCCAGGATCCCCACCACACAGACAACCGAGTTCAACAGCAGCGCGACGATCACAGTGGCCACGACACGGGGGACCACCAGCGCTTGTAGGGGATCGATTCCCATCACTCGCATCGCGTCGAGTTCGTCGCGGATCGTCCGTGCGCCCAGGTCCGCGCACATCGCGGTAGCCGCAGCTCCGGCGACCACGAGAACCGTTACCAACGGACCGATCTGGGTGACGGCACCGAAGGCGGCACTGGCACCCGAGAAGTCCGCCGCACCGAACTCGACCAGCAGGATATTGAAGATGAAAACCGATAGCACGGTGAACGGGATGGACAGCATCACCGTCGGCACGATGGACACCCGTGCCACGAACCACATCTGAAAGATGCACTCGCGCCATGCGAACGGCGGTCTCGGCAGCAGCATCGCGGTGTCGATGACGATTGCGATGAAACCACCGATACCTCGCATGGGTTTGGCGATCAAGTCGACGCTGACCACTACACCTGCTTCCGATCGGTCGCGGTGCGAGGCGGCACCGCTGCTCAGCTGAGTGCAACAGGTCGCGGTACGGACCCGCAACGACAGCGATTTCAAATGGTGCAGAGCACATTTGACGCCATCCAGCACTCGCACCATTTGAAGTGCCCGGACTTGACCGCAGCGTGGAACCTCAGCCGACAATGGCGAGGAAGCTGTCAACCACGAGACGGATGCGCAGGGCCAAGTTGAGCGAAACGGTTGCCCCGGAATGCCCGGAGATGACGTCCTTCGATCACGATGACGATCACGATCACGAACCGCGACCGTCTCGTCGCGTGCGACTACGGCCGACCTGGTTGCTGTATGCAGCGACCATTCTGATGCTGACCGCGCTGTGCGTATTCCTCGGTGTCCGCTATTACGACGACAGCCAGCAGCTACGCCGCCAAGAGTCGTTTCTGGCGGAGGCCCGTGAGGGCGCGGAGATGCTGACCACCATCGACGCCGCCAATGTGCAAAACGACGTGGCCCGCATCATCGCCTCCTCCACCGGACCGTTCCTGGACGATTTCCAGCGGCGGTCACCGTCCTTCGTCGAGGCGGTGACAAGAGCCCAGTCCACGTCCCGCGGCACCGTGCTGGAGGCGGGCCTCGAGCAGATCCGCGGGGATCAGGCCGACGTTCTGGTCACGATGGCGGTGACGACATCGATCAATGGCGCCCAGGCGCCACCTCGGCAGTGGCGCATGCGGATCGGCGTTCGACAGGACGGATCGACGATGAAGGTATCCAATGTGGAATTTGTTCCCTGATCGCCGCCCGGCACCCGCAGTCATCGTCGGGTGCGTGGCGCTAACGTTGACCTGCGGTGCAGGTTGGCTCAGATTTCACGATGGCCAACAGAGTGCGGCACTGCTGGGCGGTCCGGAATCGGTTCGCGCCGCTACCGAGGGCACGATCGCGATGCTCAGCTACTCCCCCGACACCGTCGATACGGATCTGCTGGCTGTGCGCGACCGACTTACCGGCGATTTCCGCGAGTCGTTCACCGCGTTGGTGAACGATGTGGTGATCCCCGGTGCACGAGAGAAGAAGATCCACTCCAGCGCAACGGTTCCCGCCGCCGCCTCGGTAGCGGCCGACAATGCCCACGCCACGGTGTTGGTCTATGTCAACCAAACCACCGTGGTCGCCGATGATCCACCTACCGATACCACAACCAGCGTGAAAGTAGGCCTCGAGCAGATCGACGGACGATGGCTGATCTCTGACTT
This sequence comes from Mycolicibacterium nivoides, assembly GCF_003855255.1. Classification (NCBI taxonomy): domain Bacteria; kingdom Bacillati; phylum Actinomycetota; class Actinomycetes; order Mycobacteriales; family Mycobacteriaceae; genus Mycobacterium; species Mycolicibacterium nivoides. Next base: position 6,061,511 of record NZ_CP034072.1, read on the forward strand.
CGCGCCCATCTGAACAGAAACAGGACCCACATGAAGACACCGATTGCGGCGGCGACCGCCGCGCTGGCGGTCGTCATCTCCGCACACCCGGCCAATGCGGATAGCAATCGGCTCAACTCCTCGGTGGTGCAGATGGTGAGCATCGTGCAGTACAAGGCGGGCTGCCGGGAGAAGGTCCGAGTCCACGCTCAACTGCAGCAGGCCGCCCAACGGCACGCGCTCAATGTCCGTGATGACCGGGCGCTGGCCGGCCATATCGGATCCGACGGCTCCACAGCTCAACAGCGCGCGGCGGCAGCGGGATATCCAGGCTCTGTCCAGGAGACAGTGGCGATCAACCCCGCTCTGGCGATCAGTTCGATGGAACTGATCAACATGTGGTACTCGCACCCGGAGGACCTCGCAGTGATGAGAAACTGTGCGAACACCGACATCGGGGTCTGGTCGGAGAACTCGCTGGATCGCACTGTGGTTGTCGCTGTATACGGAAGTCCTCCGCACGATGCCGCCAGTATGCCTACAGGAGGCGGAGATTCACGCTGAAGGTGCGTGGTTGATCGGAGTAGTGCCAACACCACGCAGTGTTCTTCCCAATGCCGTTGCGATCAGCAAAGCTGAAAAATGGCACTGTCGGCTACCCCGCAGCGCCCGGCGCTTGCGAGAGAAAGAGTGACAAACATGGTTCAACCGGCCACCGATCGGCGTCCGACTGTGGACTTCGACCACTACGATCAGCGTATCGCGCACCGCATCCACGATGTATATCGCGATCTGCGCAGCGAGAACCCGATGCAGTGGACCGATCGCCACGGCGGCTTCTGGATTGCGACCGGATATGAACCGATTCACGCGATCGCCTCGGCACCAGACGATTTCACCTCCGGCGAGGCGCTCATTCCAGACATGACTGCGGGCAATCCGCTGATTCCGCAGATGCTTCAGGACCCCGAACACCGTCTCTACCGCACGCTGCTGCGCGACTGGTTCACGCCGCGCCGCATCACAGGCTTCGAGCCGGCCCTGCGAGAGCTTACGGCCGAAATGCTGGCATCGTTGACCTCGCCGGCAGATCTGGCCACCGACTTCGCACTGCCCATCCCGATGGAGATGATCCTGCGGGTGGTTGGCGTCCAGGTGCAGAACATGGATCTCATCCGTGACGGAGTTCGATACATGGTCGACCAGGCCGGTCAGGACACCAGCGGCGCGGTCGACGCATGGCAGGGCGCAATGACTTTCGTCCAGGACGTCATCATCGCACCGCTTCGCGAGAACCCAGGTGACGACCTGCTCAGCTACCTGCTCGCCAAGCAGCCGGAAGTGACGGAACTCACCGACGATGTGATCGCCGCAATCGGATTCAGCATGATCGGCGCCGGCTTCGACACGACCTACAAAACGCTGGCCACGACGCTGGCCTACTTCGCCGAGAATCCGGAGGTACAGGAGCAGGCGCGGAAGTCTCCGTCAGCCCAGGTCGTTGAGGAGGCCCTCCGACTGTTCGCGCCCGTGGTGACCGGGCGCACGGTCACCGCCGATACCACGGTGGCGGGCCAGACCCTCAAGTCGGGCGAGCGGGTACTGCTCGCGCTGCCGGCGGCCAACCGCGACCCGGCCGAGTTCGCCGAACCTGACCAGCCCAAGTTCGACCGAAATAACGTCCGCCACTTGACCTTCGGGAGTGGTATTCACAAGTGCCTGGGCATGCACCTGGCGCGGCTGGAGCTCAGAGTGGCCATCGAAGAGGTATTCCGGGCGTTCGACCACTTCCATGTCACACCCGGCGAACAGGTCAAGTACGTGCAGAGCCAGGTATGGGGAGCGGTGTCGGTCCCCATCTCGTTCACTCGCGCCACGCTCGTGTAGTGCCCCGCCCCTCACCAACGTGGCCGGGCTCAGCACAACCGCAGGGACAAACTGGTGAAGATCACTGAATCCAAATCCTTTTCACTGGAGAATATTTCGGCCTTGGCTGGATCATTATGGCGTAACCTCAGTTGGCCGGTCAGCCGGTATCGACAGGTGCGGGTTCCCCCACCCACGGCCGCCGAACCGCGTATCGGCGCTTCTCGCGCGACGGCCCGATCAGCATCGCCGGACAGCGACTCCTACGCGGGCGGACAAATTGCGCCCAGTGAATGCGCACTGCTGGTCTTGGGCTGTCAACCCGAGATCCTCGCCTCGATACCACAGCACGACGAACTCATCGCGAAGACAAACAAGGCCGTCGATATCGTCCGTATCCACGAGGGAATCGTGGTCCATGCGCGGACGGCCTTCGACCCAATGGACTATCGGTTCCCGCCGTTGACCAACAAGGAGTTCGCGACCGTGGTGCAGGAGCACCGGCTGCAGAACGGGACTCCTGAGGCCGCGCTGCACCCGGCATTGGCCGTGCGGCCCGAAGACATCGAGTTGCGCACTACCAGGTTAGGGATCTTCTCGACCACGGATCTGGACGAGCAACTGACCAACTACGGTGTGACGACCCTCATCGTCACCGGAAGCCACACCAGCGGTGCGGTACTGACCACCATCAGGGAGGCCGCCGACCGCGACTATCGCATCATCGTGGTCGCCGGCTGTACCGCCGACCCCGATCCTGAGGTGCACGACTTCCTACTGGAGAGAGTGCTTCCCCGCCAGGCCGAGGTGTGGACGGCCGCACAGTTGTATTCATCACTGGCCGCAAATAAGTAAGTGGTCTCTCTGGACCAACGAACAGTCACCGTTTCTCAACAAACTCGATGTCAACTCGTTGCCCTCGCCGTTTGTCGACGGTGAACGAGGCATGAGTTGGCTGACCGACCGGTTCAACCACGTACCGACGACACCCAACTGTGATGAGATCGAAGCACCACCTCCGTCCGAAGAGAGCCACACATCATGACGCTGCAGCACTGCCGGTTGTGTCCGGGATCCTGTGCGAGCGGCGAGAATAGGCGTAGGGCTGCTTCACGGCAGTAGGGCTCTCACAAGTCGCAGTTGATGCTAACTTCCTACTCACGAAGCTGGGCCGCGGAGCTGACCTACCTTATAGGCGGCCTTCGGTGAGGGACAGGTGACGTGGCCAGGGACTGCCCCCGGTTGGTTGGCTCCTGACCGGTGGAGGATTCGTCCTTGCTGGAAGTGGCTCTCGTTGATCACGCCCCACGTTGGCTGCATGTCGGGCGCACCGCTTGCTTTTGGGTGTGCAGCTGCGGCTATCCCACTACATCGTCTCCCCGATGACGTCGAAGGCTGAAGCCGGACCGATCATCGCGTACAGCGAGCCCGAGGGCGGATATGGCATCGCGTCGCCGACCCGTTGATGCCGGTTGCCGCCGAGCGACAGTTGGCACCTCAGCCTTTTTCGTGCTGGGGTGCGTTCGAGTCCGACGCTTTACCTTCCAAGACGCTCGGGAGTCGGTGGTATCGGACTCGCGTCCGTAGGCGCTCATCGTTGGGCTTGCGTTTGAAACTCGCAGCTGTGGTGAGGCTACCTTCGCTGGGGTCCGCAGGGAACAGCCGCATCGCTGATCCTGCCGTCGGCCAATTACCATGTGTTTCATGGGCACCCTCGATGACGTGGCGCGCGCGGCGGGGGTCTCGAAGTCAGTCGCCTCCCGCGCCCTGACGGGCGATGCCAAAGCGCGTATGAGCGACGCCACCCGCGCCCGGATCCTAGCGGCCGCCGCAGAGCTCGACTACGTGCCGAATGCCCGCGCTCGTGCCCTCCGTCAGTCTCGCTCCGGCGCAATCGGTCTGATTGTTCCCGACGTCAACAACGCAGTGTTTGCCGACATGCTGGCGGGCGTACACGACGCGACCACACGGCACGGCACCGATGTGCTGCTCGGCCAGGTGGACCCGCCGCCAGAAGGAGCCCAACAGCTGTCCCGTCTGGTGCGAGAAGGCCGGGTCGACGGACTGCTGATTCAGCGCCGGGAGGATTTCGACAACACCATGCTGGCCGCGGTGCTGCGCGACGATGTGCCTGCGATCACCGTCAACTCCCGGCTACTGGGCAGAGTCGGATCGGTGATCCTTGAGGATGAGCGCGGAGCGGCACTGGCCACGCAACACCTGATCGGGCTGGGGCACCGGCGAATCGCGTTCATTTCCGGCACTCATACGCATGACACGGCACAACGGCGCAAGAGCGGCTACCGGCGTGCAATGGCCGATGCCGGCCTCACACCGGAACCTAGCTGGATGATCGACGCCGGGTGGGAATCCGATGCGGGCGCGCAGGCGCTCGACACGCTCCATCGCGACGTCGAGTTGGGAAAGCCAGGCGGCCCCACTGCCGTTGTCGTCGCCAGCGTCAACGCTGCCGTCGGCGCCCTGTTCACCGCGCTGCGGCTCGGCCTGGGGGTGCCCGACGAGCTGTCGATCGTCGGTATCAACACGACGTGGGTCTCCAACACGGTCTATCCGGCGATCACCACGGTGAAGCTGCCACTGCACCGGCTCGGACAAGTCGCAGCCACGATGCTGCTGGACCACCTGGCAGGCGCCGAGCTCGCCGATCTGGTGATCGAAGATCCCGCACCCGAATTGGTGATCAAAGAGACGACGGCCCCTCCGAGTGCATGACTGGGGGCAGGACGCTCTCAGCGTCGGAAGTCGGCGGGACGTTTCTGCACGAAGGCCTCCACCCCTTCGACACCATCGGCGGAGGTGAACAACTCCATCAGCGTGGCGCGTTCGTCGCTGTAGGCCAGCGCGCGCTCCGCACCCGATACAAGTTCTTTGGTGGCAGCCAGCGCCGAGGCCGATGAGTCGGCAAGAACCGCAGCCCATTCGAGTGCACGCTCCAAGCTGGTGCCCGCCGCAACCACCTCGTTCACCAGACCGAGTTCGTGGGCCTCGGCTGCCTTGAGCCGCTGTTGAAACATGATCAACTGCTTGGCTTTACGACCGCCGACTTGGGCGGCCAACCGCTGTGTTCCGCCCCAACCGGGGATCAATCCCAACGACACTTCGGGAAGCCCTAGCTTGGCCGTCTCACCCGCCACCACGAGGTCGGCGGCCAGCGCGACCTCGAATCCACCACCGAGGGCCATCCCTTCGACCGCCGCGATGACGGGGACGGGAACTGCGGCGATGGTTTCGATCAGGACACCCGCAGAGCGGGTGAGTTCGCCGATCTCGCCTAGGTCCCTACTCCCATACACCGAGATGTCCGCTCCGGCACAGAAGAAGGATCCACCGCTGAGCACTACCACCCGGGTGCCGGCCGGGCGCCCGTCGATCGTCCTGGTCAGCGATCGGACCATGTCGAGGTCGAAGGCGTTTCGCTTTTTCGGACGGTTCAACACCACGTGCAGTACGCCCTCGCTGGTCTCCGGGTCGACGCTCACCGATCCCCCGGTCGTCAGTGTCTCGGTCATCAGTTACCCACCTTTGCTTGAAGTCGATCGATATCTTCTGTGTCGTAGCCCAATTCAGTCAGGACAGTCCGGTTGGAGCTGCCCAGGTCCGGCGGCAGGTTGCGCACCCCCGGGCGCTGTCCGTCATAGAGCACCGGGTGTCCGAGGAGCTTGACGGCACCCGCCGTCGGATGGTTGATCTCGATTACCGACCGGTTGTGCTGCACCTGGGGGTCCTCGACGATGTCGGCGTAGGTGTTCACCGGCGCGAACCAGACCTTGGCTTCTGCGAACACCGCACTCCATTCGTCAGTGGTTCGTTGCCCCATGTGCTTGGCCACCCGCTCGTTGACGTCCTCGCGCCGTTCGTAGGACAAGTCCTCGCCGACGCTGAGGAACCAGTCGTCCTCGAAGACGGCAGCGAGCACAGCCAACGCATTGAGCGACAGGGTGAGGTGGCCGTCGGCGGTGGCAAAAACGCCGTACGGCGCTTTGTAATACGGCGAGGACACGCCGCTGTTGCTACGCCGACCGATGTACCCGTTCAGGAAGTAGGACAGCGGTTCGACCTGGAGATCGAGCGCGGCGCTGAGCAGATTGCTCTCCACCCGAGCACCCCGTCCGGTGCGTTCTCGGCCATGCAGTGCCGCCAGGATCCCGAACGCCCCCAACACCGCGCCGTGCTGATCGACGATCGATGCGCCGACCGGCGTCGGTGGGCCATCGGCGGCACCGGTCGCTGCAGCAATTCCCGACAGCGACTGCAGCAGGACGTCCTGCCCCGGCCGGTCCTTGTAGGGGCCGTCGCTGCCGTAGCCCGACAGCGAGCAGTACACCAACCGGGAGTTGCGGTGGCGCAGCCGTTCCCAGCCCAAGCCGAGCCGTTCCATCACGCCGGGGCGGAAGCTCTCGATTAGTACGTCCGCGTCATCGAGCAGTCGGAGCATCACGTCCACCCACTCGGGGTCCTTTAGATCCACCACCAGACTGCTGACGTTTCGGTTGCCCAGAAGGAAGAAGACGCTCTCCCCGTTGAGGTAGGCATCGGGGCCCGACCACGTGCGCTCGAACGCACCCGCCGGCGGCTCGACTTTCACCACCTGCGCGCCCAGATCTGCGAGCAGCTGCGTGGCTGATGGGCCTTGCAGGAAATGCGTGAAGCTAACGACGCGAATCCCGTCGAGCATGGCCATCGGTGCCTCCTTCGATCGGATCCCAGCGGGCTGGCGCACTTCGCTACCCGACCCATTCAACCAAGTTGAACAATCGATTGTCCATACTTAGCGCAATCGATTGTTATCTTTGTTTTTCCTGTGCTTCACTGTGGCGGCCGTGATCTGGGACACAGGTCGCGGCCACCCCACCCACCCGATGCGCACCGACAAGGAGTCACCGTGGTCGACTCATCGCCCCAGCAATCTCAGGCCGCCAGTCCGCACACCAGCGACCCGCCCACGAGCAAGCTGCGAAAAGTGGTCGCAGCATCCATGGCCGGTACCGTCATCGAGTGGTATGAGTTCTTGCTGTACTCGGCGGCCTCGGCCCTGGTCTTCGGCACCCTGTTCTTCCCGAAGACCGACAACGCACTCGACGGCGTCATCAACGCACTGCTCATTTATGCCGTCGGCTTCCTCGCCCGCCCGCTCGGCGGCCTCGTCTTCGGCTACTTCGGTGACCGCGTGGGACGCAAGAAGCTGCTCCAGGTGAGCCTGCTCCTGGTCGGCGCCTCGACGTTCTCTATCGGCTGCATCCCCGGCTACGCCAGCATCGGATTAGCCGCTCCCCTGCTCCTGGTCCTGATGCGGTTCATCCAAGGCGTCGGCGTCGGCGGCGAATGGGGCGGCGCAGTGCTACTTGTCGCCGAACACAGCCCGAACAAGAGCCGCGCCTTCTGGACCAGCTGGCCGCAGGCCGCCCTTCCCCTCGGCAATTTTGTTGCGACACTTGCCCTCACCGGCCTGGCATTCGCCATGACCGAGGACGCCTTCCTGGCCTATGGCTGGCGTATCGCATTCTGGTTGTCGGCCGTGATCGTGATCGTCGGTTACTACATCCGGACCCGCGTGGACGAAGCGCCGCTGTTCCTGGAAGCGCGCGAGGCGGCTGAGAAGACCAACGAGCCCACACCCTCTGCGCTGCAAGTCATCAGGGCCTATCCCCGCCAGGTGTTGATCGCCATGGGCGCCCGGGTGGCGGAAAACATCATGTACCAGATGGTGGTCACATTCTCAATTACGTATCTGGCCTTCACGATCGGAGCCACCGCCACCGAGATCCTGGTCCTCATCCTCGGTGCGCATGCCATCCACTTCGTCGTGGTGCCCTTATACGGCAGACTCGCCGACACCTGGGGCCGCAAACCGGTGTTCCTGCTGGGATCCGTGCTCGCCACCGGCTGGGGATTTGTCGGCTTTCCGTTGCTATCCACCGGCAACAGCTTGCTCATCTTTCTCGGCATCACGCTCGGCCTTCTGATCCACGGCCTGATGTACGCCCCACAACCGGCGCTGATGGCCGAGATGTTCCCCACCCGGATGCGCTACACCGGCATCTCGCTGGGTTACCAAGTCACCTCGATCTTCGCCGGATCACTCGCTCCTTTCATCAGCACCTCGCTGCTGCGTTCACATGAATCGTGGGTGCCGGTCGCCTGCTACCTCGCGGTGGCAGCAGTGGTCTCAACCGTGTCGGTGAGTTTCCTGAAGGAGACCAAGGGCATCGACCTGGCCGACATCGGCGCCACTACCCCGAGACTTCAGGCAGCCTCATGACGCCGACGGTCGGGCAGAACCACCGTCACTGGCCGACGGAGTGGCCGGAAGATCCACCTTCGCGCACGATTCCCTGGACAACCGATTGTCCGGCGCGATACCGAATCTTGCCCAATCGGTTGCTCAACGTGTAAGGGTGTGCTTCGCTAGGTGGACCACCGGGCGTGAACGCCCGATTTTTTCTCCGGCCCCCGCATTGCTGCGAGGCCTGCAACTGCCGACCCAAGACATTCGAGAATGGGATCAGTCACCACATGAGTGATATATCAGTTATCGATCGGTTTGCCGTTCCCTCACAGTTACAGGGTCTGCGGCGATGACCCGCAGACTGGAAGTCGTCGGGATCGACAAGGAATACACCACGTCCCACGGTGTCACCCGCGTACTGCGGGGGCTGACTCTGCACGCGGACCGCGGCGAGTTTGTCTCAATCGTCGGCCCGAGCGGATGCGGCAAGTCGACTCTGTTCAACATCATCACCGGGCTGGTGGCGCCCACCGCGGGGTCGATCCGGGTGAACGGGGTCGACGTCACCGGCACCACCTCGGAACATATCGGTTACGTCCTGCAGAAAGACCTCCTGTTCCCGTGGCGGACGGTTCTGGAGAACGTCATCCTCGGACTAGAGGTGCGTGGCACGCGCAAGAAGGAAGCACGCGAACGCGCCCGACAACTCTTCGCGGCCTACAAGCTGGAGGGCTACGAGGACAACTACCCCGCCGATCTCTCTGGGGGGATGCGCCAGCGGGCGGCACTCATGCGCACCATGGTGACCGATCCGGACATCATCCTGATGGACGAAGCGTACAAGGCACTCGACTACCCCCTCAAGATCGCGCTGGAGGGCGAGCTGCTCGAAACCGCCAGAGCCACAGGAAAAACCGTTGTCGCTGTCACCCACGACATCGAGGAGGCGGTCACGATGTCGGACCGCGTGTACATCCTCAAAGCCCATCCCGGGGAGATCGTCGACGAACTCGACGTCGTTCTCGGCACCACGAGCACCGATATCAACGAGCGGCGGCTGGCGCCCCGATTCAACGAGTTCTACGAAAAGATCTGGCGCGGAATCGGGCAGTCGGTGGACGTCGCATGAAACCCGTCGTCCCCACATTTTCTCACCTCACCAAGGAGGACAGATGACGACCGTACTTGCCGAGCCGTCGGCCACCCCCACACGGCGGATCCGGACGGCCACCGTATCGCCGCGCCGCCGCCGGCGGATCATCCTGCACACCATGCAGGTCCTGATCGTCGTAACAGCCTTGTCCGCATGGGAATTCGGCGCCCGCAGCGGTGCCATCAGCTCGTTCCTCTTCGGCAGCCCCAGCGCGGTTTGGAACGTACTGCAGACCCGCGCGACCTCCGGTGCGCTATGGTCCGACATCGGCGTCACCAGCATGGAGGTCCTCTTCGGATTCTTGATCGGCGCCGTCGGCGGATCCGCTCTCGGCCTGCTGCTGTGGTACTCGCAATTCATCGCGGATCTGACGTCACCGTTCATCGCAGCCATCGGGTCGATCCCGGTCCTGGCGGTCGCCCCGTTGACAATCATCTGGTTCGGCACCGAGATGACGTCCAAGGTCGTGATCGTCGCGTTCTCGTGTGTGGTCGTGTCACTGACCACTTCCTACCGTGGCGCCCGACGCACCGATCCCGACCTGGTCAACCTGATGAAGTCGTTCGGTGCCTCCCGCTCCCAGATCTTCCGCAAACTCGTTGTGCCGTCTGCGATGACGTGGGTGGTGTCGGGGTTGAAGCTCAACATCGGCTTCGCACTCGTCGGCGCCATCGTCGGCGAATACATCAGCTCCGAGGCCGGCGTGGGCCACATGATCCTGCTCGGCAGCTCCAATTTCACCATCAGCCTCGTCATTGCCGGCATCGCCATCGTCATGGTCATGGTGTTGGTTTTCAACCTCCTCGTCGGCGCACTCGAGCGCTTCCTCGGTCAGTGGGAAAGGTCATGATCATGAAAGCCCGAAAGCTACTCCGCCAGTTGATAGTTGCTGGCGCCTCGACAACGGTCTTGGTCGCCACGGCCTGCGGCAGCGAACCGGCCCAGTCTGCGGACGGCACCGCCACGGTCCGAATCAGCCAGGCCTTCCAGTCACTGCTCTACCTGCCGCTCTACGTCGCGAAAGAGAACGGCTACTTCCAGGAGCAGGGTGTGACCGTCGATATCGCCACCGGCGGCGGTGGCACCCAGTCCTGGACCGCGGTGCTAGGCGGATCCGCCGACTTCTCCATCCAGGACCCAGTCTTCGTGCCGAAGTCACACGAGAACAGCGGCCCTGGTGTGGTGGTCGCCGCCATCCAGAATGCTCCGTCGGTGTTCGTCATCGGCCGCGGCGGCGCCGGCGACACCCTGAACGATCCGTCGGTGTTCGAGGGCAAAAAGGTGGTGGTGAGTCCGGAACCTGATACCAGCTGGGCATTCATGAAATACCTGATCGACCAGAAGGACTTGAAAGACGTCACCATGGTCAACGTCACTCTCGGCAGTGAACTGGCCGCGGTGGCAGGCGGGCAGGCCGACCTGGCACTGTCCTTCGAGCCCACCGTCAGCCAGGCAGTGGTGGACCAGGGCCTTGAGGTGGTCTACTCCTTTCCCGCCAATCCAGACTGGTACCCCTTCGCCTTCTCCAGCCTGACCACTACGGAGAAGTACCTGCAGGACAACCCTGAATCCGCCCAGGGGGTGGTCACCGCGATCGCCAAGGCGTCGAGGTTCATCTACGCCGACCCCGCGACCACCATCGACATCGCCGCCAAGTACTTCCCCGATCTGTCTCGCGAGGTGGTCGCGGCCGCCGTCGAACGGGAGATAGCCGCCAAGGGGTACGCCGAGGACGTCACGGTGACCAAGGAGTCCTGGGATCACAACATGGAAATCTCGTTGTTCACGAAGAACATTGCGGCCTACCCCTCAGAGGCCACGTCGTATGAGAACAACGTCGACACCGAACTGGCAACCCGCGCCCGCAGCGCCCTCAAGGAAGGCTGAACGTGACGGTGCATCCGCCCGAACACGGAGAACTCGAACAGATCTCTGCGGCATACGGTCTCGGCCTGAGCACGGGCGAATTGGCAGAGTTCGTCCCGCACGTCAAGGACACGCTGAGCTCCTGGGATGTGGTCGCCGAACTGTACAGGGAGATCGAACCGCCCGCCGTGACACGTGCCTGGTCGCCGCCGGAGCACAACCCCTTGGGCGCCTGGTACGTCACATGCGACGTCACCTCAACAGGCGCGGGTCCGCTGGCCGGACGCACGGTGGGCATCAAGGACAACATCGCGGTTGCCGGTGTGCCGATGATGAACGGTTCGGCGTTGGTCGAAGGCTACGTCCCGGACCGTGACGCCACTGTGGTCGCCCGACTGTTGGCCGCCGGCGCCACGATCACGGGCAAGACCGTCTGCGAAAACCTTTGTTTTTCCGGTGCGTCGCACACCGCGACCACCGGTCCTGTGCGCAATCCCTGGGACCACAGCCGGACAACGGGTGGATCCTCCAGCGGCAGTGCCGCTCTGGTCGCCGCCGGAGCCGTCGACCTCGCGATCGGCGGTGACCAGGGCGGCTCGGTGCGGCTGCCTGCGGCGTTCACCGGGATCGTCGGGCACAAGCCGACCCACGGGCTCGTCCCCTATACCGGCGCTTTCCCCATCGAGCAGACCCTCGACCACCTCGGTCCGATGACCCGCACCGTCGCCGACGCGGCACTGGTTCTCGACGTGATCGCCGGCCCCGACGGGCTGGATCCCCGGCAGCGCGACGGGCGCGACGGACCCACGTTCACCGACGAGCTGAGCCGGCCCGCGGCCGGGCTGCGGGTCGGTGTGCTGACCGAGGGCTTCGGGCACCCGGAATCTGCTCCTGGCGTCGACGCCGCCGTCCGCGGTGCCGTAGACGTACTGCGCACCGAAGGGATGCTGTGCGAAGAGGTTTCGGTACCCTGGCACCGCCACGGCAAACAGATCTGGGATGTGATCGCAGTCGAGGGTGGTACCGCCCAGATGGTCGACGGCAACGCCTACGGCAGGAACTGGCAGGGCTGGTACGACCCTGCGCTCATCGAGCACTACGGAAGCCGACGCCGCTCCGATGGCTCCTCCTTCCCAGACACCGTGAAGCTGGTGCTGCTGGCTGGGTGCCATACCCTTGAGCGGCATCACGGCACGCACTATGCAATGGCACGCAACCTCGTTCCGCTTCTGCGTGCCGCATACGACGAGGCGCTGTCGCGCTTCGATGTCCTCGTCATGCCCACTACTCCGATCCTGGCCAGCCCGATACCGTCCTGCGACGCGCCGCTGGACGAGTACCTGGCGCGGGCGCTGGAGATGATGGCCAACACCGCGACCTTCGACGTCACGGGCCATCCTGCGTGCAGCGTGCCTGCCGGTCTGGTCGACGGACTGCCGGTCGGGATGATGATCGTGGGCCGCCGCCTCGACGATGCGACGGTCCTGCGGGTTGCGCACACCTTCGAGCTGGCCCGCGGGGGCTTTCCCACTGCGGCGGACGGGGCATCATGAGCGAAGTACACGAGATCGAACTGGATCTCACCAAGTCACTGGTGGACGAACCGCGAGCGGGTCACAACCGCTGGCATCCGGACATCCCACCGGTGCTGCGGTGCGCGCCGGGCGACACCGTGGCGCTGCGTGCCCGCGACGGCTACGACGGGCAGATCAACCGGGATTCGACGGCGGCGGACGTGCTGGCCATGGATACCGCCCGGATCCATCCCTTGACTGGTCCCGTGTACGTCGAGGGCGCCGAACCCGGTGACCTCTTGGTGGTCGATGTGCTCTCGGTCGAGACCGGAGACTTCGGCGCAACGCTGAACATTCCCGGATTCGGTTTTCTGCGTGACGAATTCACCGAACCGCACATCGTGCGCTGGGAGATCGCCGAGGGGTTCGCCACTTCAGCGGACCTTCCAGGCGTGCGGTTGCCTGCGGCTCCGTTCATGGGAGTGATGGGGGTCGCACCGTCGCGGGAGTTGTTCGAGCGCACCAGGAGCGCTGAACAACGGGCCGCGGCGGAGGGCGGGCTGGTCGAACTGCCCAATCCCACCTCAGCAGTGCCGCCGGACTTACCCGGGGACCCGGGGCGACGCACCATCTCCCCCACCGAGGCCGGCGGCAACATCGATATCAAACACCTGACCGCAGGCAGCCGGGTGTACCTGCCGGTCTGGGTTGCGGGCGCCTTGTTCTCCGTCGGCGACGGGCACTTCGCGCAGGGCGATGGCGAATCCTGCGGTGCCGCCGTGGAAACCACCACAAGCGTGGTGCTGCGGTTCGACCTGCGCAAGCAGTCAGCGACGTCGGGCGGGGCACGCTACCTGCGCTTCGAGCGCCTCACCGCCGGACCGCCGGAGGTGGCCGCGCGGCCGCACTTCGCGGTGACCGGTGTGCCGGTGGACGACGCCGGCCGGATCCACCCGGAGAACCTCAACCTGGCGACACGAAACGCACTGCGCCTGATGGTCGATCACCTCGCCAACGAGCGGGGTTTCACCCGCCAGCAGGCGTATGCGCTGTGCAGCGTGGCCGTCGACCTGCGCATCAGCCAAATTGTCGATGTGCCAAACGTGTTGGTGTCGGCCATGGTACCCACCGATATCTTCGAGTGAGCCTCAGCCGCACGACTTTTTGGGCAGCTCAGCGGTCCCGCCTCATCTCCGGCGCCCGTCTCCGATCACGCGACTGGACGAATAGCTCAATCCGGCACGACGACGGCGCGACTGCGGCCGGTGTGCGCCCACGCCTCGCCGATCCGGCTCAGCGGAAACGCGGTGTAGGGCAGCTGCAAGGACCCGTCGGCGAAGCGGGCCATGACCTCGGGCGCCTCGGCGTGCATCGCCTCGGCGGACCGCGATCCGACGCCGCTCCCGGTTACCTGGATCCGCCGGCTGCGCAGCAGGTCCGCGGGCAGCGACGCCGCGATACCCGCGAGCGACCCGATCTGCACGTAGGCCATGTTCGCCTCGGCGTCTTCGCCGCTGCGACCCAGTACGGCGAAGGCGGCCTCGGCGATGGCCCCCACAGGTAATCCATCACCAAACCGGGCGACGTCTCCGACACCACGTCGGCCAGGGCCTTCTCCAAACCGTCGGGTCCGTTGTGGGCCAGCGACACGGTGGTCGCTCCCGCTCCGCGCAGCCACTCCAGTGCCTCCGGATCGCGGCCGCAGGCGATGACCCGCTCCGCCCCGAGCGCCAACGCCCCCTGTACGGCAAGGCTGCCCGATATTCCCGTGGCACCGAGCACCAGCACGGTGCCCAACACCCCGAGTTCCTTACGACGCGCGGAGAGAACCATCCAGCCCGACAGGCCGGGGTTCATGCCCGCTGCGATCGTGAGCGGATCCGCTCCCACCGGAAGCTCCGCCTGGAGGGGAGCAAACAGTCGCTCGGCCATCGTCCCGAAGGGTGGACGCGCGTATCCGGTGTAGACCATGCGTCCGTCGCCGGTGCGCGCAACCGCGTCGATGCCTGGCACCAACGGGTACGTCATTTGGCCGACGCCGTAGTGCCGCCCGGTGGCCAGCCCGCGAACGACGTGATGCAGACCGGCCGCGACTAGGTCCAACGGCTCACGGCCGGTCGGGACCATGGGCTCGGGAAAGTCGCCATAGGCGGGCGACGCATTGGGAGCGGTGATGACCGCAGCAAGCATCAGCTTCTCCCTAACTAAGTTAAGCAACCCACCTCAGCATGGCTTAACAACGTTAAGGTGTCAACGACGACCCCGACATCACCCGAGGCCCGGCCGACGCGGGACGGATGAGGAGACGATCCAAGTCACTGATGACGTTCGGGTAGGCGGGATCGAATACCGACGAGTACAACGTCGACGATTCTCTCGGCGTCCGCACGGGTGAACGTGCGCATCCCGCGGTTGACGATGAGGTGCACCGGGCCGGAGATCATCTCCCCAAGGAAGGAACTGTCGACCGGGGGAAGTTCCCCTCTGCCAACGGCGGTGTCCACTCGCTGCTGCATGGCGGCCACGCGGGCGTCGAGCACCCTGGCCAGCGCGCGGATAGTGGCATCGTGGCGGGCAGGCTGGACAGCCGCTTCGAGCGTGCGCCCGAATGGCGTTTCGAGGCCGGCCGCGAGGGCCACCAGAAAGTCCACCAGGTCTCGGCGTATGTCGCCGGTGTCGGCAATAGAAGCGAGGTCGTCGGCATAACGCAACAATGCGTCGGCAACTAATTCTTCGCGCTCAGGCCAGTTGCGGTAAACGCTGGCCTTATGTACGCCCGCGGCCGCGGCGACGTCCTCATACCGGAACCCCGCGACGCCGTCACGCGCCACGAGTTCGGCTGTGGCGGCGAGGATTTGCGCCTTTACCCGCCCGTTACGGCCGCCGGGACGCCGCGCCGACGGATGGTCGGTAGTCCCGTTTCCCATCGCCACCTTCACCTTCCGCCTTGGCGACGATTGTCGCGAGGCAGAGCATTGCGGTGCAACCCGGATGCACATAAACTCATTAAAGCGACCAACTGTCGCTTTAAATCGATCTTGGATAGGCACAAGGACCGTCCATCCGTCACCACCATCCCAACGCGAGCCATGGAGCGCTGATAGAGATCCTCATGTCGGGCGGCGGCATAGCCGCGTTGGCGTGCGCTGGCGTTCGGCAGCCGCAGCCACGGTCACGGCAGTCGAACGCGCCTTGGACCCGGGCCGAGTTGCAGGTGTTCCGATGCGGGGCAAGGCGGTCGCATCATTCGAATTCAGTCCACCCCAGAATCGAATGCCCTGGTCCCGAATAGTTTTCACGGTCCACCCGCCGGAACCGATTGGCCGTTGAGGCTGCCGGTCGGAGGGATCACACTGCGGCCATGCGTGGCCGTGACCCACACCAACGGATTTCCCCGCTCATTCGAAAGAAAGTACATAGTGAAACCGCTTCAAGATGATTCCGTCGGAGGCGACCTCGAGCACAGCTGGAGTAAACGGCTCGCCCTCTGGGCAGCCGTTCTCACTCTCGCCAACGTTGTGGCCGATCTGGTCATCGGGTCACCGATGATGGTCCTGCCGCAGTTGATGGAGCATTTCGAGACCGATCAGGCAGCCTGGCTCAACGCAGGCGCGATGCTGGCCGGGGCCATCTGGTCACCGCTGCTGGCCAAGAGTTCCGACATCTTCGGTAAGCGACGAGCGCTGCTCATCACCCTCCTCCTCGCTTGCGCAGGGGCCTTGATCTGTCTGCTCGCCCCCGAGCTGTGGATCTTTTTGGTAGGGCGCTTCTTCCAAGGAGCTGCGTTCGCCGCGGTTTTCCTCACGGTGGCCCTGACACAGCAGATCTGCAAGCCGACCGTGGCGATGGCGTTGGTCGGCGTGCTGACGTCGGGTTCGTCGGTTGTTGGGATCATCGAGCCGTTCCTGATGCAGCCGATCATCGAATCATTCGGATACCGCGGTGTATTCGCCGCAGGAGCCTTGCTTGCTGTCACCGCTGCACTCGGAGTGCGATTATTCATCCCCGAGTCTCCGATCCGCACGGGCGGCCGAATCGACGTGGTCGGGGCGCTGCTTCTCGGCGGCGGCCTCGGCACGACCCTCGCCTACCTCAGCCTCGGCAGTGCCGCCGGCTGGTTGTCCGGGGGCATGCTCGCGCTGTTGGCGGCCGGTGTCACACCGCTGGCGGGCTGGATGTTTCTCGCGCTGCGGATCGACGAACCCATCATCGATATCCGGGCACTGACCCGCCCTGTCCTGCTGACGCTGTTGGCGCTGGCGTTGGCGGCAGGGTCTTTTCGAAGCATGCTGCAACTGATGGGCATCACCACGCAGGTCTCCCCCACGCTCGGTCTCGGTTACGGGCTGGGCGGCGGTGATGCGATCGCGGCATTACTCGGTGCGGCCAACCTCGGCATCGTTCTCGGCGGCGTCGCCGCCGGATGGATAGCGGGCCGCGTCGGACCCGCACTGCCCCTTCTGGGCGGGATCGCCGTCGGCACCGCGGCGACCTTCGGGATGCTGGCAGGGGTATCACTGCTGCCGCTGGCGATTGCCTGTGGCGCCATGCTCGGCGTTGCCGCCGGTGCGATCGGCGCCTCCGGCTACAACCTGGCCACCAGTCTCGAAATACCCGAACGGCAGGGCATGATCGCCGGTCTGGTGTCAGTTATGCTCGCCCTCGGCTCAGTCGTTGTCAATATCGTCGGCGGGGAAGTACTCAAAGCTACCCGGGTCTCCGGCCTCAGCGTAGATGCCCCTGTCAGTACCGCCGCAGGAGTCCACCTCTACATCACGCTGGCAGGAGTGCTCTTTGCAGTGGCTGCCGTGCCCGTGATTGCACTGTCACGCAATGTCTTTCGATATAGAAAGCACCGTGACGGGATGCCCCAGCAAGTTCGTGCCTGAGACGACACATCGTGAGACGGGTCATCGCGACCTGTACTAATGCTCGCGGATCAACTTCCTGATGCTGTGTCATTCATTCGAGCCGCGATTCCGTCGAGGACGATGCCGAGTTGTCGTTCGAAACGGCTATCGCTGTCGTCGCGGGCGTGACCAGCCTCCCTGACCATCAAGAACTCCTCACCCAGCCAAGCACCACGCCCAGCAAGTGAGTACCGCGTCGGATCCTCCTTGGAAGACTGTCGTCGCTCTTGTTCTTCGATGACGAAGCCGACCACGAAGGCAGTGCTCAAATCGACGGCGTCATCTGCGTCCACGAGTGCCATTCCGGCCGCCGTCCATCGGGCGAACCAGACTTCCTTCTTCTGCAGGATATTCGGATCGGACAGCCGTGTGCCACTGAAAATCCGGGCACCGTCCCGGTGTTCGAGGTACTCCGAGCGCAAGATACGCGCATAGGCGCGGAGGTCGTCGCGCCAGTCGTCGCCGGGGCCAATCGTCGACAGCGCGATTCCGACTCGGCGCATGACCTCGGTGGCCATCTCGTCGAGCAACTCTTGCTTGTCACGCACATGCCAGTACAGGGCCGGCGCACGGACATCGAGCGCGGTCGCCAGCGCACGAACAGTCAGGGCATCCATGCCGTGTTCGTCGAGCAGCTCAAGAGCTGTCGCCACGATTCGTTCCCGGGTGATGCCCTTCGTCATGGCTGAGACCTTAACCGTGTTAAAGCATCCCGACCAGGTCCCAATTGCCATGAAGAGCAGCTGTATGCGATCACCGGATCCCGATCGATCGGACCGCGATGGCCAGGACTCGGCTCCGGAGCCGCCCGCCCGTCAGGCTGTCATCGTCGACTGTGGTTCCGGTGCGTTCACTGTGCCGGGCTCGATGATCTCCCTGCCATTGGTCTCCGGTCCGTAGGCCAGTGCGATCAGGGTCAACGCGGTCAGGATGCCAAGGTAAACCACGATCACCCACCAGTGGCCGAATGCGGCGATCAACGCGGTGGCGATGAGCGGCAGGAAGCCACCAGCCAGCACCGATCCGATCTCACGGGCGAACGCGAAACCGGACAGTCGGGTCCGGGTGTCGAACAGCTCGGCGAAGTACGCCGCCTGAGGGGCCAGCATCGCCGGATACAGAATACCTAGTCCGACAACAAATCCCAGGATCAGCAGCGGGGTACTCAGGGTTTCGAGCAGCAAGAAGAATGGCACCAGCCATAGCACGGAGAGCAGGGCGCCTCCGGCGTACACGGGCCGACGACCGATCCGATCGCTCAGGTGCGCCCAGATGGGGATGAACACCACCTGGATCGCAGACGCGATCACCACCGCCAGCAGGGTGGTACTGCGCTCCACTCCGAGGTTGTTGACGGCGAATCCCACGGCGAACACCGGGAACAGATATGCGAAGCCGTTCTCCGCCATGCGAGCGCCGATGACGACGAGGAAGTTGCGCGGACTGCGGCGAATCGACTCCAGCACCGGGATTTTGGTCTCCTGTGCAATCCCGGCCGCCTCGGCCTGCACTGCATTCTCGTACGCCTCGGTCTCATCGATGCTGCGGCGGATGAAGTAGCCGACGGCCAGCAGAACAGCGCCCAGCAGGAACGGTACCCGCCAACCCCAACTTTGGAACGCGGCCTCTGGCAGCAGCGTGGCGATCTGGTACACCCCGGTCGAGAGCAAGGTGGCCATTGCGAAACCGGTCGGCGCCCAGGCACCGGCAAGGCCGCGGCGCTTCTGATCTCCGTGTTCGACGGAAAGCACTACGGCGCCGGCATACTCGCCGCCGGCCCCGAAGCCCTGCAACAGCCTAAGCAGGATCAGCAGGATCGGCGCCCATATACCGATGGCGGCGTAGTTGGGCAGCACGCCGATCAGGGTGGTGGCAGCGCCCATCAACACGATGGTGAAGATCAGCATCTTCTTGCGCCCTAGTTTGTCGCCCATGTTGCCTAGCACGATGCCGCCGAGCGGACGCGCCAGGAACCCGACGGCGTAGGTGGCAAAGGCCGCCAGCGTTCCGACGGTGGGGTCGGCGTTGGGGAAGAACTGGCTGTTGAGCACCAGTGCCGCCGCGGTGCCGTAGATGAGGAAGTCGTACCACTCGAGGGTGGTGCCGACCAGGGCGGCAATGCCTGCCTTGCGGGCCTGGTTGGATGCGGCGGTTGCCATACTGGGTGTCCTTTGTGAGGTGAAAGGTGTTGTGTCAGCGAGCGGGGCGGCGTAACACGGCACCGCCCTGAATGGGGCCGACCAGTTCGGCGTACTGGCCGAGCCATCCGCGTTCGGGAACTTCCCCCGCCGCACGCACGGGCCCGCCGTCGCGCACCGGGTGCGTGTCGACCCGGCGGGCGTCGAGATCGATGCTGATGATGTCGCCGTCCTGAAGTCCCGCCAGCGGACCGCCGTCGGCGGCCTCGGGCATCACCTGCCCTACGACGAGACCGTGGTTGAGTCCGGACAGCTCACCATCGGTGACCACCGCGACCTCCCCGCCCAGTCCGGCCCCGTTGAGTGCGGCGACGAAGCTGGCCGCGAACACGGTGCCCGGTCCGCCGCGCGGACCCATCCCGCGGAGCACGATCACATCGCCGCGCTGAATCCCGTTGTGTCCCAGTGCCGTAATGGCGGCATCCTCGCCCACGAACACCTTGGCCGGCCCGGCGAACTGGCGGCGAGTGGCCTTGCCCACCCCGGCGACCTTGACGATGGACCCGTCCGGAGCCAGCGAACCGCGCAGGATGATCAGGCCTGGCTCGTCGTTGATCGGATCGTCGAGGTCATGCAGCACGTCACCGTCGGCGGGACGGGCGTGCTCGGCCCGCTGGGCGACGCTGCGGCCGTCGACGGTCATCGCGTCACCGTGTAGCCGTGGCAGCAGTACCCTCATCACCGTCTGAACGCCGCCGATCCCATCGAGATCCCACACCTGGTGGCTGCCGTTGGGCCGGATCGCCGCCAGCTGCACCGCGTCTCGTCCGATCTTCTCGAACAATCCCACCACGTCGATGTCCAGATCGGCCTCGGCGGCGATGGCCGTCAGGTGCCGGACGCAGTTCACCGAACCACCCAGCGCCAGCGCCACTTCGATGGCGTTCTCAATCGAGTCGGCCGTGATGACCTGGCGGGCGGTCAGATTCTCCTCGACCATCGTCACGATCCGCCGGCCTGCGGCGGCGGCGCTGTCCAGCATGCCTGCTGAGTTGGCGCGGGTCGGCGCAGAACCGGCCACCGTCATACCCAGCGCCTCGGCCATGCAGTGCATGGTGTTTGCCGTTGCCAAACCGGCGCATACCCCCGGCCCCTCGATCGCCTCGTCGGCGAGCTCGCCCAATTGGTCGATGGTCATGGTGCCGGCGGCGAGCGCTCCCACCGATTCGTAGACCGTGTCGATGTCGACCGAGCAGCCGCTGTATCGGCCGCCCTTCTGATAGCCGCCGATCACCACGATCGAGGGCAGGTCGAGGCGGGCCGCTGCCATCAGATGGGCCGGGGTGGTCTTGTCGCAGGAGGACAGGAACACGATGCCGTCAAGCACCGCGCCTTCGACCGCAGCTTCCACGTCGTTGACGATCAGATCGCGGGTAGGCATCAGATATCGCGCCTTTCGGCCGGCGCTGGTGACGAAGTCGCTGGGCGCCGTGGTACGAATCTCGAACGGCAGCCCGCCGGCCTCGCGGACGGCGTCAGTCACCCGCAGCGCCACATCGTCAAGATGGGCGAAGCACACCGACAGTTTGGACGACGTGTTGACGATCGCGATCTTTGGCTTCGATTGATCCGCGACGCTGATTCCCATCGCACTCCACTGCGCGCGGCGCACCGCCCATCGGGTGCTCCCCGGGGTGAAATTGCTGCGCAAACCCCCGCCGGAGGCACGCTCGAAGTTGTCGGTCACGATTCCTGCCTTTCTGAATGCGCTGCAACAGCGGTCGCCGACTCAAGCGCACTTCCGTTGGCGATCATGCGGGTCTGGATGTCCCGCACGTCGAGGTCGCGGTAGGCCACACCGGAGTCCAGCGAGAGAAGTGTGGCAACCGCTGCGGCGTGACCGTATTCAAAACACTGCGCGGTGACGCGGGCCGAAGCCAAGGCGTGGTGCTCGGCGCTCAGACATCGGCCCGCCACAACGACGTTCTCGCCGTGTTCGGGCACGAGCGCACCGAACGGCACGTCGTAGTAGTCGTCCAACAACCAATGCAGCCGCGGCTTTTCGCCGTCGTGCAGTTCAATCGGCCAGGGGGAACGGCAGATCGAGTCCGCCCGTTTGGTTCCGTCCACGACGTCGACGTCGCGTAACGTTTGCACCCCCGCCACCGTCCGGGTTTGCCGAATGCCTGCTTCGACGCCGGTATCAACGACAAACGCATCGCCACAACCGGGCACGGTGCCGGAGAGAAAGCGGGCGTAGTCACGAACCTGTTGACGGCCGCCGATCTCGGCGAGGGTGAAGTCAGCAGGGTCGATGACGTTGAGCATCCGGCCGTCAGGGGCCGTCAGCCTGGTGGCGTTGACCAGCAGCTCCCCTGGTCGACTGGTGGCGAAGACCCAGATCTTGTTGCGCGGCAGGTCAACACCGCCGACGCGAGCGTCGTCGATCGCCGCTGTCACCCACGCCGGACTGATGGTGTCATCGCCCCACGCCGCCCAGAATCTCTCCGTGTCGACGTTGCCCAGCCGAAAGAACATGGTCGGGTTCTGGATGCGCCCGTCGGCACCGAACCGGTATGCGCCGCCGCCGCGCGCCACGACCGCGCCGTCGCCGGAGGCGTCGATGATTCGAGCCGCCCGTATCACGCCGACTCCGGCGTTGGAGGCCACCAGCAGACCACGGTAGTGACCGTCCTCGACCAAAACATCGATTACCTGGGTATGGAACAGGATGCGCGCCCCGGCCCCGGTCAGCAGCCCGTCGGCGGATTCGCGCCACATCAGCGGGTCGTGTGCTGCGGTAAAGGTCTTGCCGTAGCGCTGGGGTTCGGTCAGGCCACCGCGCGAGGTGAGGTCTGCAGCAAAACGCTCGGCGAAACCGTGCACCACCTGCTCAGGGTGACGGGCATCCTCGGACGCCAGGTACATCCCGCAGATCGTCCCCGACAACCCGGCCACTGCCGCCCCGCCGGCGAATCCGTACTTCTCGATCACCAGCACCCGCGCGCCCGCTTCGGCGGCGATCGTGGCTGCGGCGACTCCCGCCGCGCCGGCCCCAACCACCGCGACATCGACCTCGTCGACCAGCGGAAAATGGCGGGTCGCAGCCTGTTCGAGCCCGAGATTCAACCGCCATTCAACCGATATATCAGTCATGGATGGACGGTACATCGATGGTCGCGATATTGTCTACCCGTGACAATGGGCACCCTGCGATGACCGGAGTCTTGCCCAACAAGGCTGACCAGGCATTCCTGCAAATAGAACGCCTGATCGTGCTGCAGGAGCTTCCGCCTGGCTCGTTGGTGTCGGAGAAACAACTTATGGAGCTGACCGGGCTGGGGCGTACGCCCGTCCGGGAGGCGCTGCAGCGGCTGGCGCGCGAGCGGCTCGTTGAGATCCATGCCAACCGCGGCGTGCTCGTGGCCGCGGCCTCGATCGAGGCGCAGCTTAAACTGCTCGAATTGCGCCGGACGTTGGAGCCATTCGCGGTCCGGCTCGCGGCGCAACGGGCCAACGCCGACCAGCGGCGCACCGCGGCCACGCTCGCTGAGGAAGTTCTCGGCGCCACCGCGTCGGTGGACGATTTCGCCACGTTCCTGCGGGACGCGCACGCACTGGTGGTGAGCGCGACGCACAACGAGTTCGTCGAGGTAGCGATGGCGCCTCTGCAGGGGTTGTCCCGGCGATTCTGGTTCGGCAATCTCACCGACCCGCATCAAGATCTGGCCCAGGCCGGCGAATTGCACGCCGCTATCCTGGCCGCCATCGCCGCCGGGGACGCCGAAGCCGCCGAAGCGGCGTCGCTCGCACTCAGTGACTACCTGTTGGCCTTCGCCTATGCCACTCTGCCGCCTCAGACCCGAGACTGACCCACAGCGACGGCAACGACCCGCGAGCGAGTTCTAAATCGCCACGGTAGATCTGGAGATTCTCATGCACGGGTCCGCTGGACTACCGGAGACGCTGGCACCAGCCGATCAACGGGCCACCGAAATCCATTTGGACACCGGGGTTTCCATCGCCTACCACCTCGTGGGCGACGAGGACCGGGTTGCCGCGCAACTGCGCCGGTTCGCCGAAGCCCGCGTGACGGAGTTCTTCGGATTCCAGTACCGCGACTCCGGATGCCGGCTCAACACCGACATTCGCGGCCGGGATCGAAACCTGAACGACTACCCGCCCCGATGTCGGCGTTGACCTTACTTATTGACCGGCAGTCTGCCGGTCAGATAACGACTCGGAAGACTTGGAATTCGACGACGGGTCCGGGTTGGATGCGTCCCTGTCCGACGAAGATGCTCTGGTTGACCCAGGCATATTTGGGGTCACCGGATTCCAGGCGTGGGGTGGTGACGAAGTAGTGGTCGCCGAAGTCGGTGCCGCTGTTGGCGCCGCCGAGGGCGCCTGCAGCGGCTTCGTTGACCTCTACCAGGCCTTGGTAGCTCATGTAGATGACGGCGCCGTCGTCGGTGTAGAACTGGGCGCGCACGTCGAGTCGGCCGTAGCCGTCTTCGCCGGCCAGTAGCCAGTCCCCGCCGCCGGGGGCGGCGGTGCCGCTGAATCGGTTTCCGGTGACTTTGCCTCCGGTGACGGCGAGGACTTGGCGTAGTCCGTAGGGACCCGGACCGACGATCTGAGGTTCGGCCAGCTCTGCGGTGTAGCTGAACTCCGGTTCCAACTTCACTGGGCAGCCCCCACTCCCGCGGCTGACATCACAGCTGACATGCCCTCGGCGATCACGTCGCGGCCAAAGGCCTCGAGCACAACATTGGGATTGAAGTACTCGCGGATCAGCACAACCTTCCCGTCCCGGATCCGCATATGGGTGCAATAGGTATTGGCGTAGATCTTGCCGGTCTGCGTGACCGTCGCCTTTCCGTGCAGCTCCAGAATGAAGAGTTCCGGGTCGGTCGTGTCGTGCACGGTCAGCGAATCGATCCGGAGGTCGGGCACCGACGCGAAGAACCAGTCGATGAAATGACCGATCAGGTGTCGGCCGGGCACGGTATCGGCGAGCGGCTCAGGAGCGAAGGGCATCTCCCAGACGCCATCCTCGGCAAAGTTGTCCTTCCACGCCTCCAGCGCCTCACCACGAGGAGGACCGTCATCGAGGGCCTCCCAGAATCGCTCAACCGTCGCGCGGTTGTCCGTTTGTACGCTCATGCGCCCGCCTCCATCTCTCGGTCGACTGCCGTCACAGTCGGATGTCAAAACCGAGAGTGCACCATACGTCGTTAATAGTCAACACTCTGTCGATACATGACGCATCCGTTGCCCCAGAACGCGACTCGCGATCCTCGAGGCGGAGACCACCATCGTTCGACATTCCGTTGATTAATATCAACATCGAGTTTAAAATCATTGTGGGCCTTGCCGCGATCCCTTTGGATGCCCCGCTTACGCGCCCCAAGGATCACCATTCCAGTCACCGCCGACAACGAGGATTCGCCATGAAAACACCCACCAACCGGCTGTTTCGCCTGCAGAGGCGGCCGCAAGGCCAGGTCACCGAACAAGATCTCGAGTGGGTCGAGGAGACCATCCCCGATATTGCAGAGGGGCAGGCGTTGATCCGCACGCTGTACCTGTCGCTCGACCCCACAAACCGTGTCTGGATGAGCCAGTTGCGTTCCTACATCCCGCCAGTCGAGTTGGGTGCGGTGATGCGGGGCCTCGGTGTCGGACAGGTGATCGAAAGCCGGCGAGACGATCTACCGGTCGGCGCATTCGTGCTCGGCTTCACCGGCTGGCAAGAGTATTGTGTCGCTGACGATTCCGTTCTGGAGTTTCCGTTCACAGTGCTGCCCGACCCACTGCCGGCGCCGCTTTCGGCATTCCTGGGAGTACTTGGCCACACCGGAATTTCAGCGTTCATCGGTATCGAGCTGGGCGATCCGCAGCCCGGGGAGACGGTTGTCGTTTCCGCCGCCGGGGGCGCGGTCGGTTCGATCGCCGGACAGTTGGCCAAGCAGCGAGGAGCCCGCGTGGTCGGCATCGCCGGCGGAGCCGAGAAGTGCCGACACCTGGTGGAGGAACTGGGATTCGACGCATGCGTAGACCGGCACTCGGACGACTGGCGCGAGCAACTCGACGAAGTGACCCCCGACGGCATCGACGTCGACTTCGAGAACGTGGGCGGCCCGATCATGGATCACGTCCTGGGCCGGTTGAACATCGGTGCACGAGTGGCGCTGTGTGGTTTGATCTCGGAGTACGACACCTACAACGACGACGGAGACCAACCGGGCCTGCGCAACGCAAACCAGTTGCTCATGCAGCGAGCCACCCTGCGGGGTTTCATCGTCACCGACCACATCGAGCGCTACGCCGAGATCATCGGCAAACTCGCCGCGGCACTGGGCGAGGGCTCGGTCAGCTACGACGAAACCGTCGTCGAAGGCCTGGAAAACGCACGGGAAACCCTCAATCAGGCACTCTCCGGCGGCGCGCGAGGAAAGACGGTCGTCCAGGTCGCACCGCTCCCCTAACCCGTCAAGGAAACAGAGCGCAACCCAACCGGCGGTAAGGCACCGGTTGGGTTGCGCGGCAACGGAAAAGCCAGTCAATAATGGCCGCGTTCGTATGACGCGCGTTCTCGTTTAGCCGAAGGCATCGAGCGTGAACGACGCCGCCGACAGTTGGACAGGCCGAATCACCGCAGTATCAGATGAACTCGCAATGGCGTAGTGCTCAGCTGATCCCGGTGACGTTGGGCGGTTGCACCTCGCGTCGGAGGATCTTGCCGGTCGGGCCCTTGGGCACCGAGTCGACGAACCAGATTTCGCGAGGGTATTTATACGCGGCAAGGCGATCTCGGACGAACGTCTTCAATTCGCCGACTTCTGCGTACACCCCGGATTTGAGGGCAACGGCCGCGCCGATCTCCTCCCCCAGGTCTGCGTGTTTGATGCCGATCACCGCCGCTTCGGCGACAGCAGGATGTTCGTAGAGCACTTCCTCGACTTCGCGGGGGTACACGTTGTACCCACCCCGAATTATCAGATCTTTCTTCCTGTCCACGATGGTGTAGTAGCCGTCGCCGTCGCGAATGGCGATGTCCCCGGTACGGAACCACCCATCGGGGATGGCTTCGGCCGTTGCCTCAGGTCGGTTCCAGTATCCCTTCATCAGATTCTCGCCCTGGATGGCGATCTCGCCAGGTACGCCATCAGCTATGTCCTCGCCATCATCGCCGACGATGCGCAGCGCGCAGCCCCGCACAGGTATCCCGATGGTGCCGGGTCTGCGCTGGTGGCCGGGCTGGTTGAAACAGGCAATGGGCGCCGTCTCTGAGAGTCCGTACCCTTCGTAGATCTCACAGTCGAACTTGCGCTC
Organism: Mycolicibacterium nivoides; assembly: GCF_003855255.1. Classification (NCBI taxonomy): domain Bacteria; kingdom Bacillati; phylum Actinomycetota; class Actinomycetes; order Mycobacteriales; family Mycobacteriaceae; genus Mycobacterium; species Mycolicibacterium nivoides. Next base: position 6,088,522 of record NZ_CP034072.1, read on the forward strand.
AAACGCCTTGAGAATCTCGACAGGCATGGGTGCACCGCCGGTAATACACGTGCGGAGCGAGGACATGTCGGCGTTATCCGCATCGGGAGAGTGCAGCATCGCGGCGTACATGGTGGGAACGCCTTCGAGAACCGTCACTCGGTCCCGGGCCAGGACCTCCAATGCCTTAGCGGCCTCGAAACGAGGAAGAAGCGTGAGGAGGGAACCGGCTTTGACTGCTGCATTGAGCCCGCAGGTGAGCCCGAAGACATGGAACAGTGGTAAGCAGCCAAGGATCACGTCTTCGGGGCCCACGTTGATCAACGTGTCCACTGTCGTCGCGGCGTTGGAGGACATGTTCCGGTGGGTGAGTTCTGCACCCTTGGGCTTCCCGGTGGTCCCCGAGGTGTAAAGAATCACCGCAGTATCGTCGTCGGTTCGCTCGGCTGCTTCATGGATTAGGTTGCTGGACAGGTTGTTAGGGCCCGTAGGGGGCACCAATACCGAGCGAATTCCGACTTTCGCCGCTGCGGCCGGCACGACGGAATCGCTGCCCTCCAGCCCGTACACCACCGTCATACCCGAGTCGGTGAGGTAGTACTCGACCTCACGTGCACTGAGCAGCGGATTCATGGGAACCGCGACAGCGCCCGCCAGGAGCACGCCGTAGAACATCACTGGGTATGCCGGGACGTTCGGAAGCACCAGGCCGACCCGGTCGCCGGGGAGCACACCTTGGGCTCGCAGATCTGCGGCCACAGCCGAAGCGTGGTCATAGAGCTGCCGGTAGGACAGCACGTATTCGTCGAGCTTCACGGCCGGCCGGTCCCCGTACTCGTGCGCAGTCGCGACCAGGTTGCCAGCGAGGTTGGACACGGTTGACTCCTACGTCGAAAGAGAGGTCGCATTTTCATTCCGCGGCCAGGCGTGCGAATCCCGTTTGAGCGCGGGCAGAACAGCGGCCGAATCTGAGTCGACGGCCGGCGCCGACACGCACGTCAAAGGCGAGGCCGTTACAACTCTCATAGTATGCACTAATCGTGGGTGATAATCAACACAATGTCGATAATTACCGGTACATCCGCCCGTGGTGCACCTGTTTCGCGGTTGGCCTGACCTATCATGTTTCGCATGGCGTCCACTTCATCTTTCAACCTGAGCACCACAGAAACACGGGTGGGCCGACGAAACATCAAAGGTGACAGACGCGAACAAGCCATCCTCGAAGGTGCTTACGACATGCTGCGCACAGTGCCGCTGCGCAACATTTCCATCGACGATCTCACCAAGCGCGCGGGGCTGTCGCGGTCATCGTTCTACTTCTACTTCGAGTCCAAGTGGCAGCTGTTGTCTGCGCTGCTCTCGCGGGTCACCGCCGACGTGTTCCAAGCATCGCAACTGATTTTTGAACGTCCAGCAGGTATGCCGCCGGAGGCTGCCATCGAGCACGCGGTCAACGAAGTTATTCAGGTGTGGGAACAGCACGGTCACGTTCTTCGTGAAGTAGCCGACGCCGCTGCCGCCGAGCCAGACTTGCAGGCCCAGTGGGACTCCATCCTCGGCCGGTTCATCGACGCTGCGGCGGCAGGCATCGAGCGCGACAGAGAGACCGGCGTGGCCATCGCCGGCCCGCCGGCCAGATCGTTGGCTGCTGCGTTGATGTGGATGGGTGAACGCAACCTCGCCTTGATGAGTCTGCGCAGCGACAACGCAATCCCGTTGGAGGACATGACCGAAACGGTGACGACGATCTGGCTGCGGACGGTCTACGGCCTTGAGTGGAAGCCGCGCGAGAAGCCCACTAAACGCCGCAAGCCCTCCTCGAAGACGTGACCGACGGCTTCGAGGAGGGCTCCGCTTGACTGCTCGGACCTTATTGGTTGTCCAAGGCCATTTTTGTCATGTTGAGGCCGGGCATGAGCATGTGGCCGCCTTCGACCAACATCTCGAGACCAGTGGTCCAACGTGATTCGTCAGAGGCCAGCCACAGCACCGCCTCGCTCATGGCCTGCGGCGGCAGCAGGCCTACATCCCGCAGAACTGCCCAGTACCTCGCGCCCTGCAAGTCCTCTTTGACACCCTGGCCAGGCCCCTTGCCTGCGCAGAGGTCGTAGCCCCCTTGCCAGTCCAGGGCGGGCGTATCGGTAGGCCCGGGAAGAAGTGAGTTGACTCGGATGCCGTACTGGCCGAACTCGAGTGCTGCGCTCTTCGCCAGGCCGAGTACGCCATGCTTCGATGCCACGTAGTGCACGTAGTGGGGAGATCCCTCCACGCCGTTGCCGGACGAGGTGATGATCACCGAGCCACCTCCGCGCGTCTTCATGGCGGGAGTTACCGCCTTCAGGGTGCGCCAGGGCCCCATTATGTTGACGTTGAGCACGTCCAGGAACTCGTCCTCGGGGATGTCGGCGAACGGGTGCACAGTCCAGATGCCGGCGTTGGCCACTGCGACATCGAGTCCGCCGAAGGCCTGCACGCCTTCTGCGACCAACTTGTCCAGCGGAGCCTGCTCGCGAACGTCGCCTTGGTGTGCGATGATTCGCCGGCCCAGCGCCTCGACTTCCTTGACCGTGATCTCGAGGTCTGATGCCGTGCCAACGGGATAGGGAACCCCCCCGTTAGCTGGGCAGTCGAAGGCGAGGATGTCCGCGCCTTCTTGTGCGAGGCGGATGGCGTGTGCCCGCCCCTGGCCTCGGGCCGCTCCGGTGACCAGGGCGACCTTTCCTTCCATGCGTCCCATGTTTACTCCTCGTCGTGATTGGTTTACGGTCGGCCGATTGGCGAGACCGCCTGTGGTGCAAGGGATATAGGTCGAGACCTCACGCGCTCGGTCTGATCAGTTGGAGAAGAACATCGATTCCGGGAGGTTCGGTCCAGACATGTGTGGCCTCCCCCATCAGGATCGGTGCCTCGATCGGCTCCGGACGGCCAGGCCCTCGAATGGCACAGCCCGTGAGTTCAGGGCCGTCGGCGTGGTGCAGGCGTAATGCCAGGTGGTCGAGTTTTGCCGGTGCTCCGCCGAGGGCTATCTCAAGTGCGTCCAAGTCGTTCAGGGTGTACAGCTCGACCTCTGCGCCGCAAACGTTGAGGAACGCCGCGCGAAGGCTCATGGCCGGAACTTCTACCGAACGAGCAACCTCCACACCAAAGCGATTGGACCAGTGCGAGAGTGCCGAGTCCAGGTCGCGTACCAGGATGCCGACGTGGTCGAGCCGAGGGAGGACGGCAGCGGGTGGCGAGGTCATTGACTGCCCGCCGCGACGAAATGCGGAGCAAGGCCGGGCCTCGGCTCGGTCCAACGCTGCGTGACGACTTTGGACCTCGTGTAGAAGCGGTAGCCGTCGTAGTTGAGCCCGTCGTCTCCGAAGCGCGAGTCCCCCCATCCGCCGAAGCCGAACCAGGAGATCGGCACGGGGATAGGCACATTGATCCCTACGCTGCCTGCCGATACGCCCCGGCTGAACCGACGCGCAGCGGTACCGCTGCCGGTGAAGATGATGGCGCCGTTCCCGTAGGGGTTGTCGTTGACGATCTGTAGGGCCTGCTCGAGATCTTCGACGCGCAGCACGCTCAGGACCGGTCCGAACACTTCGTCTCGGTAGAGGTCGCTCTCGACGCCGACGTGGTCGACGAGACTGGGACCGATGAAGTACCCGGCGCCGGGTGCTGTCCGTTCACGGCCATCGACGACGAGTCGGCCACCCTGCTGGACGGAGCGTTCCAGCGCCCCCCGGACCCGATCGAGTGCGCGCTCCGAGATTAGCGGCCCCATGTCAGAACCCGACACCGCCCCCGGGCCCACCTTGAACGCGTTGGCGCGCTCGGCAATCTTATCCACCAGCGCATCGGCCGCCGAGTCAACCGCGACCGCCACCGTCACTGCCATGCATCGCTGACCCGCAGCCCCGTAGGCCGCCGAAACCAGCGCATCGGCCGCGGCATCGAGGTCAGCATCGGGCATCACCACCAAGTGGTTCTTGGCACCCCCAAGCGCCTGCACCTTCTTGCCCGCCTCGGCCGACCTCCGGTAGATCTCACGCGCGACCGGGGTGGACCCGACGAACGACACCGCCGCGACATCAGGGTGGTCGATGAGTGCCTCGGCTGCCTCAACACCGCCGTGCACAACATTCAGTACGCCGTTGGGCAATCCTGCTTCGCTCGCGATCTGTGCCAACCGCACCGATGCCGACGGCACCTGCTCACTTGGCTTGAGCACGAACGCGTTCCCGCACGCAATCGCGGCTGCGAACATCGACACCGGGACCATGACCGGAAAGTTGAACGGTGTGATGCCGGCGCATACACCGAGCGGTTGCCGGAACGAGTACGTGTCGACCCCGTTGGCAACCTGTTCGGCGTACTCCCCCTTGAGTTGCTGCACCACCGAGAGCGACACGTCGACGGCTTCGATCGAGCGCGCCAGCTCTCCCCGGGCGTCTGCGAGCGTCTTGCCCTGTTCGGCCGTGATGATCGACGCCAGGTCGTCCACCTGCTCGTGCAGCAAAACCCGGAACCGATGCAGTATCGCTGCGCGGGCTGGGCCGGGGGTGTCGGCCCAGGCCGCCGCCGCAGTGCGCGCACTGACGACAGCGTCGTCGACGGCATCGGCACCGCCCAGTACGACGGTCCCGATCACGCGCCCGGTAGCGGGGTCGCGGATCTCGGCTCGCGGCCCCTCGGTCGAGGAGACGGCCGCGCCGCCGATCCAATGCGGCACAGTGTCAAGAGATACATCGATGGTCACAGCAACTCCAATGGTCAGTAATGCCAAATACCCAAACCGACAACCACGCTCACGCGTTCTGGCGGGGATGCGGAATCTCGGGGAACATCTCCAGCCCGTAGTTGACCTTCAGGTTCTCAACCTCGGCCTGCAGTTGCTCGGGCGTCCGGAGCTCACGGTCGCGCGCTTCGTAGAAGTACTTGTCGATACCGCCGTTGGGCTCGAAACCCGAGCTGTCGGGGCCGGGAACGAACACCACCAGGATCCGGGCTTCGTCACCGACCACCTCGTAGGTGTGCCGCTGATCCTTGCGCCCCCAAACGAACTGGCCCTTTTTGGCGTTGTACGAACCATCCTCGGTGTGAATCTTGATCTCACCGTCCATCACAAAGAAGCCCTCTTCTTCGCGGTGATGAATGTGCCAGACCGGTTCGGTACCACGCACCCAGTTGGTCTCGATGACGATCAGCTGACCGTTGGTCGTCTCACCGGTCGCGTGAATCCAGAAATCCACCCCGGTCATGAAGTCACCGGTCATGTTGAAGTGGATGTCTTCACGGTGGGAGACGTAGCTCTCGCCGTCGCGTGACGTTGACGGCTGGATCTGGTCGACGTCCGATCTCGTAGCCATGTCAATCCTCTTTCGTCGTTGTGCGCCGTGCGCCGGTGTGCGGCGTCACGGCCTTGGCCGATTTGAGAGTAGACTCACAGTTGATATTAGTCAACGCAGTGTCTATTTCTAAAAATGTAACCAGTTCAGCGAAGTCAAGTAAAACTCGACAATGTGTTGACTATCACCCACGTATCGTGCACTCTCGGAACCACCGCGGCGCTGAAGGCAGCCCCGCTCGAAAATGGAGGCCCAACAGTGAAATTGGAACCGGAGTTCAGCTACACCGCAGAGCTGGCCGAACCTCAGATCGTCGGTCCGGGTCCCTACGGACTACGCCAAGTCCTCGCCGTCACCGGAGGCAAAGTCACCGGAAACCGATTCAGCGGCACCGCCGCCCCCGGCGGCGGGGACTGGCTACTGGCCGGCGAAGACGGCTACGGCCGACTCGACGTGCGCGCCCAGTTCTACACCGACGACGGCGCCGTCATCTACATGAGCTACCAAGGCCTGGTAGAGGTCAACGAAGCCGCTGCAGGCGCCCTCGGCGGCGCCAACAGCGGCACCGACTTCGGCGACCACTACTTCGTCACCACCCCACGCCTGGAATCCGGTGACCCCAAATATGCCTGGGTCAACCAGAGCATCTTCGTCGGACAGGGACGCATCCAACCCGGACCCGTCGTCGAATTCCAAGTCTTCCGAGTCGCGGCATGAGTGCGCTGCATCCCCAGGTTCAGCAGCTGCTGCACGCCCAGTCCGAACGACCTACCCCACAGCCGTGGGAGATGCCGATCGCATCTTACCGGGCAGCCGGGGAGAAATTGATCACGTTGGCAGGAGACGTTGATAACCGTTGCACAGTAGACGATTTCATGATCAATGTCCGCGAGGGTGTGGTCGCGGCGCGGTGTTACCGCCCACCCGTAGCCGCACCGGCACTGCCGGCCGTTGTCTATCTGCATGGCGGGGCGTTCGTACGCGGAAGCCTCGACACCCACGATCGGCTGTGCCGAAAACTCTGCGTGCGGGGTGAACTCATCGTGATTTCCGTGGGATACCGCTTGGCACCCGAAGACCAGTTTCCCTGCGCTCATCATGACGCCGCCGATGCATTCTCTTGGGTCAGTGAGCATGCCGATGAACTAGGTATCGACCCCGAAGCCATTGCGGTCGCGGGCGATTCCTCCGGGGGCGCACTGGCGGCCAGCGTTGCACTTGCCTCGCGAGAGCAAGGTCCTCCGGTCAAGGCCCAAGGTCTGCTGTGCCCTGCACTCGATGCCACCATGAGCAGTGACTCCGTCGAACGGTACAAGGACGGTCCCTTCCTCACCCGGGCGGCGCTTAAATGGGCTTACGACATGTACGTACCCGAACCGGACGACCGTCATTCGAGCCTCGCCTCGCCATTGCTGACGCAGAACCTCGTGGGGGCCCCGCCTGCTGTGATCGTCAGTGCTCAGATCGATCCCGTTGCCGACGACGCGCACCGGTACGGTGGCAGGCTCGCCGCGGCGGGAGTCAAGGTTCAAACCCACGATTACGAGGGCATGCCGCATAGCTTCCCCTTACTGGCAGGCGTACTCGACGACGGCGATCACGCCATCACCGTGTTCGCGAGGGAGCTCGCGGCGTTGCTCGGCTAGCTTTCTGGCCCAACCCAACGGGCGTTCAAACCCAATGCAAACACGCACCAGCACAATCTATTACCGCTTTGGGCTGTGCTGACTCTGCGCTCGCTTCAGAAGGCGTCACTTCCGCCGTCCAACCAGTCCAACCAGAGGAAACCAACGATGATTCCCTTTTCGGGTGACGAATCTGCGCACGTCCCGAAATGCCGCGTGCGAAGCTGGGTCAGGTCGGTGATCATTGTCCTGTGTGCCATTGCTTCAGTGCCATTTTCGGGGAATACGCCGGTTGCACGGGCTGACGAATCACAGTACTTGGCGTTCTACACGCCGCCGGATCCCCTGCCCGCGGGCGCGCCGGGTGATCTCATCCGAACGGAGCCCTCCAGGCTGGTTCTGGAGCCTTCCGGACAATTGGGCTCCTTCGTGGGGACCGGAACACGAATCATGTATCGCAGCACCGATGCTCAGGGTCATCCCGTGGCGGTCACGGGCACCTATATCGAGCCTGATATCGCCTGGCCCGGCAGCGGGCCCCGTCCGTTGCTTGCCTACGCCACAGCGCCGTACGGAATGGGAGAGCAGTGTGCTCCGTCCCGCCTGTTCAACCAAGGCATCCATGCCTCGTTGGACACGGGTTTCGACCTGATGTTCAACCTAGAGGAAGGATTCATTGCGACTCTTCTGGCGCGCGGCTTCGCGATAGTGGTCACCGATGGTGTCGGATTGGGAGTGCACGGTCAGATGGCGCCGCAGTTCCTGAACCGGGTCGCAGGCGGTACGGCACTGAGCGATGCCGCGCGGGCAGCGATGAAACTTCCTGAGACCACGTTGGATCCGCATGGACCCGTTGCCTTCTGGGGCTGGCTGGCCGGGGGCGGACATGCCGCGTTGGCGGCGGCAGAGCTGGCCGGCTCGTACGCACCCGAGCTCAACGTGGTTGGAACCTATGCCAACGGCGCGACGACCGATCTGCCAAGCATGTTGCCGCCTCTTGACGGGAACCAGCTCGCCGGATCCCTTGGGTGGGTGCTACGAGGGATTCAGGAGGCGTATCCCGATATGACCCAACCGATTGCGGATTCCCTCACCCCGCGAGGTGCGGAGATGGTGGCCAACACCAGCCGGCAGTGCATGATCCAAACCGGAATCAACTACGCGTTCCGCCATCTGCAGCCATGGTTCAAGAAGGACCTATATCAATCGGTGCGCGAAGAGCCACTGAGCTCCATCCTGGCAATGCAGCGAGTCGGAAACGTGAAACCCACTGGACCGGTGTACCTTTCGCATAATCGGTGGGATTCTTTCGCGCCATATGAGTCGGTGGTGGCGACGGCGAGAGATTGGTGTGCCATGGGAGCCGACGTCACGTTGTGGACCAACGAGCAACCACCCTTCCTCAACAAGACCGATACCAACTCACTCCTGACCGCCTTCGTCGACGGCGAGCGGAGCATGGCCTGGATCTCCGATCGCTTCAACGGCGTGCCCACCTCACCCACGTGCAGTGAGCTGTAGCAGTGGACGCACATGCCACGCACAGCCGAGTTGGTTCTGATCGGTGGATGTCGACACTAGGAAAGCGATCTCAATGACCCTCCCAGCGCTCCTCGAAAACCTCGCACTTCCGGTAGTCGCCGCGCCGATGTTCATCAGCTCGGGGCCCGAGTTGGTGATCGCACAGTGCACCGCGGGCATCGTGGGATCGTTCCCCGCCCTCAACGCGCGGCCGACTCCTGTCCTCGGCGAATGGTTGCAACGCATCACCTCAGCACTCGCTGAGCACAAAGCCGTTCACCCTGAACTCCCGACAGCTCCGTACGCGGTCAATCAGATCGTGCACCGTTCCAACGACCGTCTCGACGAAGATGTGCAGACCTGTATCGAGCACCGGGTGCCGATCATCATCACCTCACTGGGCGCACGATCAGAAATCAATGAGGCCATCCACTCCTACGGCGGGGTGGTGTTCCACGACGTCATCAACAACGAGTTCGCCCGAAAAGCCATCGACAAGGGCGCTGACGGACTGATTGCTGTCGCAGCGGGTGCGGGCGGGCACGCAGGAACGGTCTCCCCCTTCGCCCTGGTTCAAGAGATCAGAACGTGGTTCGACGGCCCGTTGTTGCTGTCCGGAGCCATCGGGCACGGCCGCTCGATTCTGGCCGCACAAGCCGCGGGTGCTGACCTCGCGTACATCGGATCTGCCTTCCTTGCCACACGGGAGGCCAAAGCATCCCCCGCGTACAAGCACATGATCGCCGCCAGTACCTCGGCAGATATCGTATACACCAACGTTTTCACCGGCGTACACGGCAACTACCTCCGTGGATCGATTTTGGCCGCCGGCCTGGATCCGGACAACCTGCCGATATCAGAGCCTTCAGCGATGAACTTCGGCTCGGGAGGAAACATCAACGCCAAAGCGTGGAAGGATATTTGGGGTGCCGGGCAAGGCATCGCGACGATCAACACCATACTCCCCACCTCACAGTTGGTGGCACGGCTCCGACGCGAGTACGTCACCGCGATGGATGGACTGCTCGCACGGCATTGATTGGGATCCCGGGAAGCTAATGAAATGGCGTGAAACCTTCGCGTTAAGTCGCTTTCGACGGCAACATCCTCCGCCGATCAAGCTCGGGATAGCGGCCGATGGCGATATCATGTTCGACGCCATACGCTTTGGTCGCGAACTCGGGTCTCTGTATTCAAACTCTCAGTGCTGCAGGACATATCGGAATATTCTTGAGTACACGACCGGTTGCCTGAACCATGACTAGGTTAACTCTGGGCACCTTCGGCGTATTCGGTCTGTTCCAGCAGTGGAAACAAGTGACCGCCGCGCAACTGAGGGACATCGAGGCGCTCGGCTACGGCGTAATCTGGGCAGGCGGCTCGCCGCCGGCCGAACTCGACTGGGTTGAGTCAATCCTTGAGCCGACCAAGACACTGAAGGTGGCAACGGGCATCATCAACATCTGGTCGGCGGCCGCCGGTCCGGTCGCCGAGTCGTTTCACCGCATCGAGACTGCCCACCCCGGACGATTCCTGCTCGGGATCGGGGCCGGGCACCCTGAGCTGATCGCCGAGTACAAGAAACCCTACGACGCGCTCACCGAGTACCTCGCCAAGCTCGATGAATACGGCGTACCCGAGGACCAGCGCGTCGTCGCCGCGCTCGGCCCCCAGGTCCTGAAGCTCGCGGCACGCCGAAGCATGGGAGCTCATCCTTACCTGACCACCCCGCAACACACAGCTCAGGCGCGCGCCTTGGTCGGGCCGGATGCTCTCATCGCCCCGGAGCACAAAGTGGTGCTGAACACCGACGCGGCTCAGGCAAGGGCCATCGGACGCGAAGCTCTCGCCAGCTACTTCAAAGGGACCAACTATGTGAACAACTGGAAACGTTTGGGGTTCAGCGACTCCGACGTCGCCGCCCCCGGTAGCGATGCCCTGATCGACGCCCTCGTCGCGTATGGCAGCACCGATGCCATCGCATCCAGACTGAACGAGCATCTCGCTGCCGGCGCGACCCACGTGCCCGTGCAAGTCCTGACCGGACCCGACAAACTGATTCCCTCGCTTACCGCATTGGCCGGACCGCTCGGCCTCAACTGATCCCACAGTGCACCGAGGATTTCGCGCCGTGACTGACTGAGCGGCCCCTTCGCCGCCCTCGGCGATCAGCGGAACGCATCGAGCCGCTCGCCGGCCCACTGCCGGAACGAGCGTCCGGGCCTTCCGGTGATGCGCTCGATAGATCGCCGCGCCTCGTGGTGGTGTCGCGGCAGTTGCGACCAGTAGTCGAGGATGGCATCGACCAGAGGTAGCGGAGCGTGCCGCGAAAGATGTTGCACAGCTTGTTCTCTGCTGGGTTCGCGCCAATCCAGCTCTCGTGCGAGCAAGGTTGCCAAAGTGTCACGTTGCTGGTGGAAGCTGAGCACCTCGGGGCCGCCAAGAGGCAGGACGAGCCCTTCCAGATCGTCGTCGATAAGCGCACACTCGGCCACGTCGGCGATGTCCTCGGGATGGATAACGTCGAGACAGGCTCCCCAGAAGGGTTGCTCGATCGGCACTCCGGCGCGGATGAAGGATGCCCAGTCGAGCGTCATAGTGGCGAATGTTCCCGGCCGCAGCACCGTAGTGCTGAAAGACGCAGCAGCAAGGGCCGTTTCGACGTCGGCGTGATGTCGCGCCAGCGAGTTGTGTTCCGCGTTGCCCATCTCAGCCGAGTCCGAGGAGAGCAGGACGACCCGCCGGACACCTGCGCGCTCCGCACAGTCGACGAAGTCCTCGATGGCGGCGGGTTCCGCGTACAGGAAGATGCGGTCAATACCCTCCAATGCCTCGGCGAAGGTTTCCGGTGCGGCGAGATCCAGTTCCACGATCTCAGCGCCCAGTCCTGCCGCCTTGCGGGGATCGCGACTGCCTGCCCGCACGGTACGGCCGGCCTCGGCCAATCGTCCAACCAGGCTCGCCCCGATTCCACCCGTCGCACCGGTGATGAGTGTGGTCATCGTTGAAACCCTAGGAGCGAATCCGTCACGAAACAAGACTTGAGTCCGACTTCGCAACATCGCGCCAGGCAGAGTGCTACTCGGGCTCGTCCGGCTGAGCGCCCGACAGCACGAGGTCCAGCAATGCGCGCAGTTCGGCGCCGAGATCGGACGCTGGGGGCTCCTCCTGGATCCACTGCGACATCGCGGAGACGTAGCCCGACGCGAGCAGCCGTCCGACCCGTTCCGGTCGCACGGACGGTCGAAGGACCGCCTCGGTGTCCACGATGAGGGCGGCGAGGTCCACCCCGACTGGATGGTCGACCAGCATCGTCGTGTGCAGGAGGGCTGGCGGGACTAGCGCGCACATCTCCGCACGAGCAGCGGAGTTCGAGAGGGCCAGGGCGTCCAGGTAGGCACCGAGCACTTCACGAAGTGGCCGACCCGCCACCCCATCAGTTCGCGCTGACCGCCCAGCCTCATTCCGTCGTCGCCGCATCCATTCCTCAAGGAAGAGCGTCTTGCGCGGGAAGTGCGTGAAGACGGTGCTGCGCGACAGTCCCGACCGCTCGGCGATCTCGTCCATCGAGGACGCCTCGAATCCGCGTTCAACGAACAGCGCGATGGCAGCTTCGTAGACCCGGTCGTGCCGCTCTGCTCTCTTCAGCGTCCGCCGGGTCGGCTCCTGCCGCGCACCACGGCCACGCGTTCGCCCGCTGGCTGTCTCGGAGCGCTCTGGATCCATCGCCCCAGTGAAACACGGCGGTGTCGTCGTTCCGCGAGCCCCGGCGCGGATAGACGGATAAAAGACCGAGTCCGTATGTAAACGTCCGGCCACCGGGGCCGGCGGCTTCGAGCGTGCGGACCGGATCCGACGCGGAGCTTTTGAAGATAGTGGCAGACGGATGTCGCAAGAGGTCCGTCTGCGCTCGAAGTTGCCGGCGATCGGCACCGAACTTTTCTGGAGAAGGCCATCGCACCCGATTGATCGTTCTGCGTTGGGACTGTGGCGAATACCGACAGCGGCCGCGTGTCGAGCACTAGACGCCCCCGGGCGACTGCCGGAACTCGTCCGCGGCGACAGGAACCGCTGGAATAATCCCGCTGGCCACTACAGACCGGCGTCGCGAAGCGCATCAGCAACTACCCGAAGGCAGGACGTGAAGCCCTTGCGTCCATGCTCATCGATCCAGAGGTCGAAGGCATTCTGGAAGGCGATCGTGGCGATCTGTGAAAACAGCTTCGCCGTGCCGGATTCGATGTGGCGGTGCCAGCATGTCGGGGTGCTCTTGGGCAGCTTGGTGTAGACGAATTAGCAGCACGACGGATTGGGGTAGCCGACGAGCGCGGAGAGGAGAACCATTGCCGACAGCCCGTCGATCTCGGCGGAGGATCCTTCACCGCCCGATCGCGGCCAATAAACCGTAGCTGTTCGCGAGACGTTCGACCGCACGGGGCGTGGTGATCAGTGGGGCCCCAACAACCGGATCAATGCCAGCTCAGCTGTGTTCAGCGCCAACGGATCCGGTCGGTCGACTGTCAGCGGAGTCTCGTTTTCTAGAGAAGCGCGACGGATCCAGTCTCACGGGAGTCAGCTGGGCAAGTCGCCTCACTCTCGCGGACGGGTACTGGACGCCACGCTCATCGCCAAGGGCAGGAAGACGCCGTCGACGATCTCGGCGATCGCCTCCGGGGACGCTGGCCGCATTGACATGAAGAGGTCGTGGCGGAGCAGGTCGCTGGGCAGTGCCTTGATGCGCTCCGGTAGCGGGTTTGGGCCGAGTTCGCCACGGGCGGCGGCACGTTCGACGATCACGTCCATCAGCGAGCGGCCCTCGGGCAGGAACAGGGTGCGAAACCGGGCGGGGGTGCCGCCCTCCTGATCGAAGTACGCACTGAGTCGAACGGTGAACAGCCCGATGAGTCCCGACCTGCGGTCGTTCACCTCGTGCAGGACGGCGAGTACATCGTCGCGGAGGCTGCCGGTGTCTGGGGCCTTGATCTCGTCGATCTGACCGCGGCGTCGAATGGTCGCCTCCAACAAGTCCATTCGCGAGGGCCAGCGTCGGTACAGCACCGAACGCGCGGTCTCCGACCGGCTCGCGACGGCGTCGATCGTAAACCTCTCATAGCCGGCCTCGAGCAACTGATCCCATGCCGCGTCGAGGATTGCGGACTCCAGGGCGGCACCGCGGCGGCGCGACTGGGCGGGTGGTCTAGAGGACACTTGCGTAGCTTATCGTCCGCTGTTAACTTCGGGTAGATAAGCAACAGTCTTGTATCTAATCCTGAAGGAGTAGGTCGATGCCCCGTCGCAGCGCCCTCGTATCCGGCGCAAGCATCGCCGGCCCGGTCCTGGCCTTTTGGCTCGCGGAGGCAGGCTGGGACGTGACCGTTGTCGAACGGGCCGAGCGGCTCCGTACAAGCGGCTATCCCGTTGATGTCCGCGGGACAGCGGTCGAGGTCATCCGGCGGATGCGCCTGCAGGACGGGCTGGCGACGGCACGGTACCGCCGCGCTCCGATTGCATTGCTCACGCCCGGTGGGCGTCGGTTAGCCACGTTGGACTTCGGCAACCTGCTCAACGACACGGCCGCCGGCGACGTGGAGATCACCCGGGGAGAACTTGGAAGGATCTTGCACGACGCCGGCGCCAACCGGGTGGACTACGTTTTCGGGGAGTCGATCACCGGCATCGAGCAGACCGACGCGGGGGTGAATGTCACGTTCGCGGTCCGCGCGGCGCAGTCGTTCGATGTCGTGATCGGAGCCGACGGTATCCACTCCAATGTGCGTCGCCTGGTCTTCGGTGCCGAGCAGAAATTCATCCGGCACCTCGGGCCGCTGGCGGCCATCTGGGACTTACCGGCCGACAGCTTCGAGCCGGGCGACGGGTTCATGTACTCGCACGCCGGCCGGACCGTCGTCGTCGAACGGCCCACCGATAGTGCACCCGCACGCGCTTTTCTGGCCTTCGTCCACGATGACCCGGGTTCGGTGGACACGCGGGACCGGGGCACCGCCGTCGCGGCGATGCAAGCGGCGTTCGCCGAGGACCACTGGCGCACAGCGGATGTCATCGACACGGCGCTCGGCGCCGAGGACATCTACTTCGACACCGTCAGCCAGATCCGGATGGATCGGTGGAGCGCTGACCGTGTCGCATTGGTCGGCGACGCCGCCTACGCGCCGGCGTTCCTGTCCGGCCAGGGCACAAGCATCGCGATCGCAGGTGCCTACGTGCTGGCGAGCGAACTCGTCCGGCACGAGCGCCCGCACGCCGCGTTCGAGGCCTATGAACGCAGACTGCGCCACTACGTCGAGAAGAACCAGGACCTGGCGCTACGAACCGACTCGTCAATTATTGCTCGCAGCCGAAAGGATCTGTGGCGACGCAACATCCGCCTGTCGCTCGTGCCACTGCTGCAGCGACTCGGACTCGCGGCGACGTCGAGGCCCCCGCTCCGCGAGGCGGCGACGGATCTGACGCTGGGAGCCGACGATCTGCAACGGAGCCGCATTCCACGCTGACGTACTCAACGAGGACCCCCAGCGCCAGCGTCTCTCGCCACGCGAAGACCCCTGGCGCCATGTCCCGCTCCGGCGGACAGGCTCCATACCCATTCGCGTCCTCACCCAAGAAACCCAACCCGGCAACGGATCCGACATCATCAACGTCCTGGTCGACGACATCTAGAACTACGTCCAACCATTAAGCAGACAGCCCCCGCCACATCCGCGTGCTTTAATCGCCCCCATGCAGGATGCGCCTCTTGTGGACCCAGGTGATCCTGACGAGTGGTCGGCGACAATCGGCGAGATTTCTGTTTCGGAGTATTGGATATCGACACCAACTGGGCAATTTCCGATACGCGGCACCGTGTGGACGGTCACGGACATGTCCACGACCGAAGAGCACTTCCCGACCACCGCGATAGTTCTCGCGATCGTGTTTTCCCTCTTCTGTCTGCTGGGCCTACTTTTCTTGGTTCTGATGAAAGAGGTGCGGCAGATTGGGTTTGTTCAGGTCGTGGTCCAGGGCGACGGGTTCTGTTACACGACAAGAGTTCCGGTGACACACCCTCAAGACGTCCTCGCCATCTACGACGAAGTCGAATATGCGCGCGAGTTGGCCGATCAGCTGCCCGGTACCTGAGTCGTCGTTGCGGCCGAGGTCTGAACACGTGCCGGTCGCTGCTTGGCCGGGACAGTTGAACCTGTCTCACCCAGGGCACATCCCGCTGAGCCACATAGCCTCAGCGCGAGCTTTAGCGCGCGGTTCACTTGAGAGCAGGAATTGCCTCATTGGCAAGTTTTCTTGGCAGTACCCCAGCGCTCGCTGGAGGATGAAGGAATGATGTCGCAGTCCTCCGCCGAACCTCCCGTCGCCGTCGCCGAACACGTTGCGCGGTACGCAGACGAGCCACCACGACGAGTTCCTGGATATGACGCTCTGCATCAGATGGCGGCGGTGCTCCTGGCGGAAAACGCACCACCCGTTGCGCGAGTTTTGGTCGTCGGCGCAGGCGGTGGCAAAGAACTGGCAATGCTCGCCGACACCCACCCTGGATGGACGATAGACGGTGTCGACCCGTCAGAGGAGATGCTCGACCTAGCCAAATGCACGGTTGGCTCAAATCTTGGTCGAGTACACCTCATTAACGGTGTCATTGACGACGTCCCCGCCGATGCGCTCTACGACGGGGCGGTCAGTGTGCTGACAATGCATTTCCTCGACAAAGAAGAACGCCTGCGCACCATATCCGAGATCCACCGGCGGCTGCGTCCCGGTTCGCCTTTAGTCGTCGCGCATTACAGCGTCCCAGAAGTCAGCCGCGACCGGTGGATGCGGCGGCACGTTGAGTTTTGCGTCACCGCTGGCCTGGCTCGCGCCGATGCCGAAAACGCCCGACACGCCGTCGAGGAACGGGTGCCGATCCTCACCCCCGACCAAGACGAGGCCATCCTGCATGAGGCCGGCTTCAACGACGTAGCGCTGTTCTACGCCGCCCTCACCTTCCGCGGCTGGGTCGGTTACGCCTGACGCGCACAGCGGGAGCGCCCCCAGTCGACAGTTCCGCGTACCTCGGCCTAGCCGGCCCTGTCTCGTTTCCAAGAAATGAGACACGCCTTCGGCAGAGCGCCGAGGGAAGCGGCGACCAACCGCAATCCGAATGCGAATGGGTAGTAGCAAGCCCACAACAACTAAGAGGCCGGGCAACCGGCTCGGCCCCCCTGTTGCAGCACGAGAGCCGTGACCGGATGTTGGCTGCCTTGCAACACTTCTTGGAGACGTCGGGTAGTCCGTCACGGTGTTGCCGCAGACTGGGGTTACACGCCAATACCGTGACACAACGCATACGACGCATCGAGGAGCTTCTGGGGCACCCGATCGACCCCGAAGATCACTCGCTGCGTGTCGCCCCCGCCGCATCCCGCCGCCACGGACCGACCGCGCCTTTTGGACACCAACGTTCCAGCGAGTTCCGGCAATTGCCAACTTTTGCCAGTTTCCAAATGGAATTGCCAGCGGAGAACTGGAACCTACAAACACTTGAGCGTCGGCAGGGCCGACTGCTATCAGGTACATAAGCACAACTAATCCATATGAAGAACCATTAGCTGTACTTGATCACCGCTCGTACATAGCCTCAAACGCATGGCTTCACCCGTCCTCATCGGATTCCTCACCACCATGGCGTTGATCGCCGCGATCGGCGCGCAGAATGCCTTCGTGTTGCGCCAGGGCATCCGTGGGGAGCACATCGTCGCGGTGATCGCGTTGTGCACGGTCTCCGACCTGATCCTGATCGCCGCGGGCATCGCCGGTGTCGGCGCAGTCATCACCGCGCATCCCGACGCCATGGCGGTGGCGAAGTTCGGGGGCGCAGCCTTCCTGATCGGTTATGGCGTCCTCGCCGCGCGCCGCGCTTTCCGGCCCTCGGCACTCAATCCGTCCGAGCGCACCCCGGCCCGCCTGGCCGAGGTGCTGGTGACCTGCCTGGCACTGACCTGGCTGAACCCGCACGTGTACCTGGACACCGTGGTGCTGCTCGGCTCGCTGGCCAACGAACACCGGGAGCAGCGATGGCTGTTCGGGGCCGGCGCGGTCGCCGCGAGTGCACTGTGGTTCACCGGCCTGGGTCTGGGCGCGCGTCGACTGGCCGGCCTGTTCGCCACCCCGATGACCTGGCGCATCCTCGATGGCGTCATCGCGGTGATGATGGTCGCGCTCGGCGTGGGCCTCGCGGTGTCCTGAGCACCGGCCTCCACTACCTCTGCACTGTCGGAATTCGTCAGGCAAGTGTCGATCGGATTCTGGGCATGCGACAGAATTACGAGGTGAGTCCCATGTTCCGCCGTGAACCATCCCCGGCCCCGCACCCCATGGCGGATGCTCCAGCCTGGTTCACCTCCGCCCTGGAACAGACACCGGAGCACTCCACGATCGACGTCGACGGATGCCCGATTCACGTGCGCAGCTGGGGTGACCCGGACAAACCGCCGCTCGCGTTCGTCCACGGCGGCGGAGCGCACTCCGGATGGTGGGATCACATCGCTCCGTTCTTCGCCCGCACCCATCGGGTCATCGCGCCTGACCTGAGCGGGCACGGCGACAGCGGAACGCGCACCGAGTACGCCCTCTCGATCTGGGCCCGGGAAGTTCTCGCGGCATCGGAAGCCTCGGGGTCCTCGGCGCGGCCCACGATCGTCGGCCACAGCATGGGCGGCTGGGTGGGCGCCTCGGCCGCCACCCGCTACGGCTCGCAGATCGACAGCATCCTGGTCATCGATTCGCCGCTGCGCGATCGCGCACCCGAGGAAGTCCGGCTGCGGAACCGTCGCCGGGACACCGCCGGATACCCAACCGAGGACGAGATCCTGGCCCGATTCAGGGCAGTGCCGAAACAGGACGTGACGCTGCCCTATATCGGTCACCACATCGCCGTGGAATCGATACGCGAAACCGACGACGGGTGGGTGTGGAAGTTCGACCCCGACATCTTCGGCGGCCATCTGCTCGACGAAACATCTGCCGACGAGGAGATCCTGGAGAACACCTTCGCCCGAATCCCTTGCCGGGTTGGGTATTTGCGTTGCGAAGACGGGGTGGTTCCGCCTCGGATGGCCGACCAGATCCGATCGATGCTGCAACTGCGGGGTCCGTTCGTCGAACTCGCCGAGGCCGGCCACCACCCGATGCTGGATCAGCCCCTGCCGCTGGTGGCGACCATCCGCACGCTGCTGGAGTTCTGGTCGATCACCTGAGCGCGTTGTCCCGCCGAGGCGACTGTCACGTCATGGCCCCCGGTAGGCTGCCGAAGCGGATACCCATGTGCGACCGGAGGTCCGATACTCGTGCTCGACGCTGACAATGTGCGCAGCATCGCGCTCTCCTTCCCCGAGACCACCGAGAAGGAGCGCTGGGGTCATCCGACCTTCGACGTGGCGGGCAAGATGTTCGTCACCGTTCCCGACGACGAGACCTCATTTGCGGTGCGCTGCCCCCGGTTTGACCGTGAGGAATTGATCGCCGCCGAACCGCACAAATTCTGGGTCCCCCAACACGAGGCCGCCTCGGCCTGGGTACGGGTCCGGTTGGCTGAACTGGAGGATCGGCAAGAGCTCCGCGATATTCTGCTCGACTCCTGGCGCCAAGCCGCGCCCAGCCGACTGACCGAGTAGGTACGTGAGCGCACCCGCTCAGACTGGGGCGAAGCGACCGGCCCAGGGCATTGCCTGCTCGAGCTGAGCCCCCAGCTTGAGCAGCAGCGATTCACCGGCAAGCGGCGCGACGAACTGGACGCCGAGCGGCAGACCTTCCGCCGTCCAGTGCAGAGGTAGCGAGATCGCTGGGCGGCCGGTGATATTCGCCAGTTGCGTGTAGGGCACCCAGCCCAGGTTCTTGTCCACCATGTCATCGACGATCGTGGTGTAGCGCAGCATGCTTGCGGTACGAGTCTTGATCAGCGCGTCAGCCGCATGCTGCAGCACGACCGGCAGGTCGAACTCGCCGATCCGCGGCGGCAGCGTCGCCAAGGTGGGCGTCAACAGCAGGTCGTACGACTCGAAGAACGTGGTCAGCCGCCGCGTGTGTTCGTGGCGCCGCTGCACCGCATCGAGATAGTCGACACTGCTCGTGGCGCGGCCGATCGCCGCCATGATGAGTGTGTCCCGCTCGAAAGCGTCGTCACCCGCGCCGGTCAGCCGCTTGGCTTCGGCGAGCTCCCATGCGCTGTAGACGAACCAGGTCAGCAGGAAGTCGCGGGCAAGCGCGGCATCGTCGAAGGGCGCTTGAGGAAGTTCCTCGACATGATGGCCGAGTTCGGTCAGCGCAGCAGCTGTTGCCTCGACGGCTGCGAACGCCTCGCGGTGTGGCGCCGGATTGATCGCCGTGGGCACCCGCAGCCCGATCCGCAGCCTTCCGGGATCCGCCCCCACGCACGAGGCGAACGACTCACCGGGCAGGCTCGGCACGTACGGCCCCCAGGGTTCGCCGCCGCTGAGGACGTCGAGCATCGCCGCTGTGTCGCGTACCGTCCGCGAGACGACGCCTTGAACGGCCGCGCCGTGCATGGATTCTCCGACTACCGGACCCGACGGCGTCAGCCCACGGCCCGGTTTCAGCCCGACGAGACCACAACTGGCCGCCGGGATGCGAATCGATCCGCCGCCGTCGTTGGCCCCGGCACAGGGCACGATGCCCGCGGCAACAGCGGCCGCCGATCCTCCCGAGCTTCCACCCGGCGACCTATCCAGGCTCCAAGGGTTGCGAGCCGGTCCCCACGCCTCCGGCTCGGTGATTCCCTTCGCACCGAACTCCGGGGTGTTGGTCTTCCCGAAGATGACCAGCCCCGCGTCGATCCAGCGCTGCACGACGGTGGCATGCTCGGCGACGTTCAGCGACATCAGCGCACGTGAACCGGCCGAGGTGGGCAATCCCGCGTAGTCCTGGGCAAGATCCTTGATCAGAAACGGGACCCCGGCGAACGGGCCAGTCAGGTCGTCGGTCGGCGAAGCCGGAACCTCGCGCACGATGGCGTTGAGCTTCGGGTTTACCGCCGCCGCCCGCCCCTGGGCCGTGGCCAGCAGCTCAGCCGCCGAAACCTGCTTGTCAGCAACCAGTTTCGCCAAGGAAGTGGCGTCGTGTGTCCGGTACTCGTCAAAGTCCACCCCACGAACCTAGACCGCGGCGCCGTTGCGCGGTGACTTACCGCCCGGACCAACAAGCTGGGGGTCGTTGCCGCCAGAAACCCGGGTTGGGCAAGCTGAGTACCAACCGACCCGAGAAGGAGCATCCGTGGACTTCACGACGATCCGGCACGAGCTCGACGACGGAATCCTGACCGTTGTCCTCGATCGCCCGGACAACCTCAATGCCTTCACCGTCGAGATGGCCGACGAGTTGGAGCGCACCTTCGTGGCGGTCAACGACGACGACGCGGTGCGTGCCGTCATCGTGACCGGCGAAGGCCGGGCGTTCTGCGCCGGCATGGACCTCTCGAGTGAGGGCAACGTGTTCGGCCTCGACGAGTCCAAGTCGCCGAGCCTGGCCGACATGGCCGACCTCGACGACCCCGAGCTGCGCCGGGTCAGGGATACCGGCGGCCGGGTGACCCTGGCGATCTATGCCTGCCGCAAACCGGTGATCGCCGCCATCAACGGGGCCGCGGTCGGGATCGGCGCGACGATGACGCTGGCCATGGATGCCCGGCTGATGTCGACGAAGGCCCGCTTCGGGCTGGTCTTCGGAAAGCTGGGCATCACCCCGGAAGCGTGTTCGACCTGGTTCCTGCCCCGAATCGTCGGCATGCCAGCGGCGTTGGACCTGGTGTACCGCTCCGACATTCTCACCGCAGACGCTACCCGTGAGATCGGGCTGGTGCAGGCCGTCCACGAACCGGACGCGTTGATCACCGAGGCACGCGCGCTGGCCGACGCGTGGACGCGCGACCGCTCACCGGTCTCGGTCGCCCTCATGCGGCAGATGCTCTACCGGAATGCGTCCGAACCGCATCCCGTCGACGCACACCGGGTGGACTCGCTGGCGATGTTCTACACGAGCATCGGTGACGGCCACGACGGCGTGCGGGCCTTCCTCGACAAGCGGCCACCGCGCTTCTCCGGGCGGGCTTCCGACATGCCGCCGTTCTATCGGGAGTGGATCACCGGCGGCGGCCAAGCCAGTCGCTTGTAGGTTGCAAAACTCCGTGTCATATCGCGACGCCCTGACCAGCACCTTCGCGCGATAGCATCAGGTTTGGCAGACAGGTTTTTGCATTCTGGATGGCGAATCCTAGAACGATACGGTGGTGCAGAAGTTCGCGCTTGGGAGTGCTGGAGCCTGACCGGCAATCGCCGCACTCTGGCAGCGTTCGCCACTATCGGCAGTCTTCGCACAGACCGGCAGCTAGGAGATGCCTTTGGAACTTCAAGGTTGAATGGCACATACTCGTCGTCGTCGGATCGAGCCTCAGGCGGTTGTGGACGTGTTCGTGTCAAGCCTGGGACTCTGCGCCCCGTAATCGGTGCTGCTGAGCGGGTGGCTGCGAATGTGCTGGGGCGTCAGTCGGCCACATCGGTGTGTTTGGTAGTCCCGTCCGCTCCGCGTTTCGCTAGATCTTTGCGAAGAATCTTTCCTGTCGGAGACTTGGGAATGTCGTCGACGAACTCGACGAGCCGAATCTTCTTGTGTGGGGCCACTTGAGCGGCGATGAAGGCCATCACTTCTGCGCTGTCGAGGGCGCTCTCGGAGGTTGCGACGACGTACGCCTTTGGAACTTCCTGGCCGTCACGGGTGCGTGCGGCAATGACTGCCGCGTCGTGGATACCCGGATGGGTGCGCAAGAGTGCCTCCAGTTCGGCTGGCGGAACCTGGTAACCCTTGTATTTGATCAGCTCTTTCATGCGGTCGACGATCGTGACGATACCGGCAGGGTCGACAGTGGCAATGTCGCCCGTGTGTAGATATCCGTCGGCATCCAGCGTCGAGGAAGTGGCTTGGTCATCGCGGAGGTAGCCGGCCATGACGTTGGGCCCTTTGCACCATAGTTCGCCTGGCGCGGAGCTTCCCTGCGTAGGCACGGAGATCTCCGTCCCCGTCGCCGGGTCGATGAGTTTGCATTCCATGTTGGGAATGGTGGTACCAACCGACCCCAGGTCGATGTCATCGCGGTCGCGGGGGATCACATGGGACACCGGGCTCATTTCCGACATTCCGTATCCCTGACGAACCCGACATTTCAGCCGGTCCTGTAGGGCCGATGCCACGTCACGATCCAACGGCGCGGCTCCCGAGACGATCGTGTCGAGACTGGACAGATCGAACTCGCTGACCATGGGGTCCGTGAGGAGACTGATGGCAATTGGTGGTGCGATGAATGCGTAGGTGCACCGGTGGGTTGATATGGCGGAGAGGAAAGCTTGGAGTTCGAACTTGGGCATCGTGACGATACGAGCGCGCCGGTGCAAGCCGGCATTGAGGATGGTCGTCATTCCGTAGACATGGAAGAACGGTAGTGCGGCGATGAGCGTGTCTTGGGCAGTGATCCCCATGACAGGCTCGATCTGACAGAGATTTGCAATCAGGTTGCGATGTGTGAGCTTGACACCTTTGGGGTGACCTGTGGTGCCAGAGGAGTACGGCAGGACGGCGAGTTGCTGAGCTGCCTCGGCAGGCGAATGCGACCCCGAAAATGCCGCCCCCTCGGCCACCAGGTCGCGCACAGAGAGCGTGCGAGCGTCGAGGTCCATGGCGATCCTGTGTTCCTCAGGAATCCCCGCCGCGTCCGCCGCAGCTGACGCCTGCGGCTGCAATGCACTGTCGGCGAACAAGAATCGCGCGCCGGCATCGGCGAGCTGGCGGCGAATATCGTCGCTGGTGTAGAGAACGTTGATCGTCGTGATGACACCACCGGCACGCAGCACGGCGTGGTAGACGGCGGCGAATGCCGGCGAATTTGCGGCGAGCAAACCGACGACCTCGCCCGGCTTCAGGCCCCGCGCAGCGAGCGCGCCAGCGAGCACATCTATTTGGAGCAGCAGCGATCGGTAGGTCGTCGTGCAACCGGATGGTGCGTCGACGAGCGCGGGCCCATCGAGGTCGTCGGTATGCAACCCGGCGAAGAGGAATTGGTAGAGACTGGAATCGGGGATGTCGATGTCAGGGTGTGGGCCGCCGAAGCTCATGCAGAGCACTTCCTTTTGGCTCAGTGGGATTAGTCGGTGAAGAACGGGCGAAGCGCGATAAGCGTTCTCGGACGCACGGGATCTGCTGATCGACGCTTAGGGGCCAGCGGTGGTGCCCGCAGCTAGCTTATTTTTGCGCCAGCGATGTATGAGGTGTGTTCACCAGCGGGATGGGTGGTCACCATCGGGTGGGTGGGGAGGCTGTCACGATCCACCGCCCGCCCGGCTTGGTACACGTCGGTGATCGCGCGCAGATGGCGGATGTCTTCAAGCGGATCGGCTTCTAGCAGAACGAAATCGGCGAGCTTGCCGGGCTCGATTGATCCGATGAGATGGTCCTTTCGGTACCCACGCGCGACGTTGAGGGTGGCGGCGGTGATGGCAGCCAAGGGTGTCATGCCCTTCTCGACCATCGACTGCGTCCAGTGGAAGTGGTCACCGCCCAGGGTCCAGGGCCGGTCGTCACGTTCGAGGGGGGACAAATCGCTGAGATGGTCCACGCTCGGGCACCCGGCGTCGGTGCCCATCAGGATCTTCGCGTCGGCCCCGATGAGCGTGCGCTCGTTGTCTGCGAAGGCACCACTGCCTAACAGGGCGGCCCAGCTGCCGACTTGTTCCAGGCCCTCGCGGTGGTCGTCGTGAATGGTCTGCAGTTCGGCATAGGAGTCGCTGGCGACGATCTTGTCAACGAGGTGGTGCGGAATCGGTTGGCCCATCGTGTAGTTGGCGTGGATCAGAACATCCGCGCCAAGATCGACAGCGGTTTCGAGTGATTCCACTGAAAGGCTGTGACTCAAGACTGGGACCCCGGCCGACCGCGCTTCTTCGACCATGAGGTCGAGCACTGGCCGGGTGAAGGTGAGATAGGAACGGTCCAACCCAACTGTCATGAAGATGTGGTCGCTGACGGCGATCTTGAGCATGTCCACGCCGCGGGCGAGGTAGTCGCGGATGCGGGGACGAATCTCACGGCGTGGCAACAGACTGAGTTGATGGCCCACCCCGGCCTCGAACAGCGCGTCGACGCGGTTGACGAACGACTGCGTGGCGGCCTTACGGCCCGCGAAGTGAAAGTCGGCGCTGAACGGGCCCCCCATGCCGACGATCGCTCCGGCAGCGAAGATGCGTGCACCCTGGGCGGTTCCGGCGTTGATACGGTCACGCGCGGCCAGGACCGGTTCGAGGGCGTTGTAGGTGTCGAACACGGTGGTGACCCCGTTGCGGAGCTCCAGCTGCGCTGCCTCTTCGATCACCTCGACGTAGCGACCCTCCCAGCGAGCGAGGTACTCAATGGTGCCTGGTCCCACCATGAACATCCAGGCATCCAGCAGGTGGACATTGCCGTTGATGAATCCGGGCAGCATCCAACGGTGTCGCCCGTCGACGACAGTGGCGCCAGCCGGCATTTCAACGCTCGCGGCGGATCCGATCGTGCGGAACGTGTCTCCGTCGATGATGACCGTCGCGTCGCGCTGGGGCAGTCCGCCGAGGCCGTCAATCAGGTGAACATTGGTTACCGCGGTGAGTGTCGACGTCATGAAGATGCTCCTTGTGTGATTCAGACCTCCCCAAGAGTATCCGAATCGTTCGATTCGGTAAAGACGGAGGGAGGTCCTCAATAAGATGGTGGGATGGCGAACGCGATCGACGGCGACTCGACGACCACGGACGGGCGGTCCCTCCGTTGGGAGCACAGAAGGCCTGAGTTACTGCGTGCAGCAACGGAGTACGTCCTGGAGAAGGGTGTCACCGATCTGTCACTGCGCCCGTTGGGCGCTGCCATCGGCGCGTCCATCACCACACTGATCCGGCAGTTCGGCAGCAAGGACGAACTGATCCAAGAGGTGTGCCAAGAAATTCACGGGCAGATGGTCAGCGCGTTCGACGGGTTCTGGGCTAGCAGCGAGGGCCGTCCACTCGAGGTGCTACGGGAACTGTGGAATCTGTGGCTCGCCCCCGAGTACTCCCGACAGTTCATCTTCCTGTTCGAGTTGTACGGGCTGGCGCTTCGCAAACCCGAGAATTACGAATGGTTCGCCCAGTCGGTCGTGCACGCATGGATCGCACCGTTGGAGGACGCGTTGTGCGCCCAGGGTGTCGACGCAGACAGCGCCCGGGAACTGGCGACGCTTGTTGTCGGCATCATTCGCGGCCTCTACCTCGACATGGTGGCAACCGGAGACGACGACCGGGTAAACCGGGCTTATGAACGCTCGCTCGTGCTGCTCACCCCCGCCTTGGAGCCCGATATGGATTGACGGGCGACGCGCGTCTCCGTGAATTCGGCCTACGCTTCGACCCGGCGCCGGGCCACTTGCTGAATCGACAACGTCACCCTGACTGGCCTGTAACGTCACCCTGACTGGCCTGTATTGAAGCGAAACTTAGGCTGGTGCGTCAGTGCACGGTCGCCGGCCAGAATCAACGGCCCGCGCAACGGCTGGGCTGCACACTGGCAGCCTTCCGGCATGAAGCTCAAAAGTCATACCTTTTGCAGTCCGAGATGGCGAATTCGCCATCGTCTGCCATTCCGAAATGCACAATGCCACGGAGAATTGCAACCAACAGTCCTTGAAAACACCCCTTGTCACATAACGCTACGGCGCGTAGCGTAACGCCGCGTGACCCGGAGCTTCCATGTCGGCCAGCCGTTCACCACGCCCGACGCCGACATCGCGGCGGCATTAGAGCAGGTCAGCATTCCGACGCTGCTGCTCTCGCTCGTGCACATCACCGGCGACCCGCGCTACATCCGCGAGTTCAAGCAGGCCGGGCTGTTCCTCAACGAGGTCCAGGGCTTCATGAGCGAGGAGGACAAGGCACGGGTCCGTGAGGTCGCGCTGCCCGTGCTCACCGACTACCGCGACCGCGGTTGCCCGGTCCCCGACCCGCTGCCCGCCGAACTGGTCAGGGAGATGCTGGACTGGGCGGCCTGCGAGGCGGTCGACGACGACAACCTGCCGCTGGTCCTGGAGGAACTCGACCTCGAGGGTGTCGATCCGCGCCGGCCCACCACGCTGGAGAACACCGACGATTTCCGCGTCGTCGTGATCGGCTGCGGAGAATCCGGCGTGCTGGCCGGGGTGCGCCTCAAGCAGGCCGACATCGATTTCACGATCGTGGAGAAGAACGCCGGTCCGGGCGGAACCTGGTGGGAGAACAGCTATCCCGGCGCCCGCGTCGACGTGGCCAACCACTTCTACTGTTACAGCTTCGAACCCAGCAACCACTGGGACCACTTCTTCGCCGAGCAGCCCGAGTTGCGCCAGTACTTCCGCGATGTGGTGGACCGCCACAACCTGGAACCCCACATCCGGTGGAACACCGAGGTGGTCTCCGCCGAGTGGGACGGCACGATGTGGAACGTCACGGTGCGCTCGGCCGCAGGCACCGAGACGCTGCGGGCCAACGCGGTCATCACCGCCGTCGGCCAGCTCAACCGGCCGCAGATCCCCGACTTCCCCGGCGCGGAAACCTTTGCGGGACCGGCATTTCACTCCGCGGCGTGGGACCACGACGTCGACGTCACCGGCAAGCGGGTCGCCCTGATCGGGGCAGGCGCCAGCGGCTTCCAGATCGCCCCAGCCATCGCCGACAAGGTCGAGCACCTCACGGTCTTCCAGCGCACCGCGCAGTGGATGTTCCCCAACCCGATGTACCACGAGCCCGTCGCCGACGGGGTGCGCTGGGCAATGGAGCACCTGCCGTACTACGGCCGGTGGTACCGCTTCCTGTTGCTGTGGCCCGGAGCCGACAAGGGCCTGGACGCCGCACGGGTGGACCCTGACTACGACGATCAGGGCAACGCGGTCAGTGAGATCAACGCCATCGCCCGAATCATGTTCACCGACTGGATCACCACCCAGGTCGGCGACGACCCCGAACTGCTGGCCAAGGCGCTGCCCGACTACCCGGCCACCGGGAAGCGCACGCTGCAGGACAACGGCAGCTGGCTGGGCACCCTCAAACGCGACAACGTGGACCTGATCCGCACCCCGATCGAACGCATCACCCCGACCGGGATCGTCACGGCCGACGGCCAGACCCACGACGTCGATATCATCGTGTACGCCACCGGTTTTCGCGCCACCGACGTGCTGTTCCCGATGACCATCACCGGGCGCGACGGCGTCGACCTGCATGACGTCTGGGGCCAACGTCCATACGCCTATCGCGGCATCACGGTGCCCGGCTTCCCCAACTTCTTCATGACCTACGGCCCGGGGACACACCTCGCGCACGGCGGCAGCCTCATCCTCAACTCCGAACTGCAGATGCGCTACATCAACAAGTGCCTGGAGCACCTCATCACCGAAGGCCTACGGACCATGGAGCCGCTGCCCGAACCGACCAGGGAATGGCACCGCCGCTCGCAGGAGGCGATCCGCCAAACCGTGTGGGCACAGCCCTCGGTCAAACACTCGTACTTCAAGAACGCTGACGGCGAGATCCACACAGTCAGCCCGTGGAGGTTGAGCGAATACCGCTCTGCCATCAACGAACCCATCTGGTCAGACTTCACAGTGCAGGAGGCGTGAGTATGCGCGCGGTCGTCGTCGATAGCTCGGGTCAGGTCAGCGTCGAGACCCGGCCGGACCCGGTCCTGCCCGGCCCGGACGGGGCGATCGTCAAGGTCGAGGCCGCCTCGATCTGCGGGTCGGACCTACACTTCCTGGAAGGCCACTACCCCATCGCCGACCCGGTGTCCGTCGGACATGAGGCTGTCGGCACGGTTGTCGAAATCGGGCCGGAGGTAACCGGATTCGCCGTCGGCGACCGGGTGCTGGTGTCCTCGGTCGCGGGATGTGGGCACTGCGGCGGCTGCGCTACCCAGGACCCGATCCGCTGCGTGCAGGGACCGCAGATCTTCGGCACCGGATTCCTCGGCGGCGCCCAGGCCGAGCTGCTGGCCGTACCCGCCGCAACCTTCCAGCTGCTGAAGATGCCGGATGGCATCAGCACCGAGCAGGCGCTACTGCTGACCGACAACCTGGCCACCGGCTGGGCGGCGGCCAAACGCGCTGAAATCCCGATCGGCGGCTCCGTCGCGGTGATCGGCCTGGGCGCGGTCGGCATGTGCGCCCTGCGTAGCGCCATCACCCTCGGTGCGGCAAAGGTTTTCGCCGTCGACCCGGTCGAGGCCAGACGCGACCGCGCAGCGGCCTCGGGGGCGACCACCTTCGCGCCGCCCTCTGCACAGGCGATCCGGGAGGCCACCGGCGGCCTCGGCGTGGACTCCGTCATCGACGCGGTGGGCATGGACGCCTCGATCAACGACGTCATCGACGCGGTCCGCGCCGGCGGCACGGTGTCCATCGTCGGCGTGCACGATCTGCAGCCCTACCCGATGCCCGCACTGGCCTGCCTCCTGCGCAGCCTGACCATCCGGCTGACCACCGCACCGGTACAGCAGACCTGGCCCGAGCTGATCCCGCTGCTGCAGGCCGGCCGGCTCGACGTCGACGGAATCTTCACCACCACGATGTCGCTGGATGAAGCGGCCGATGGTTATGCCGCGGCGTTCTCCCGTTCGGGTGAGCACCTGAAGGTTCAGCTCAAGCCGTAGTTGGCGCGGGTCAGCCGCCACCGGCCGCGAACGTGGCACGTATGCACGAAAACCGTGGCAAACGCGTGCAGGAACGCCACGGTCGGCACCGCCCGGCCGCTACAACACATCGTTGCACTATGCAAATTTTCGTGAGTCGCTTCACATTTCGGAATTTGCTCGCCGCCAACGGAATAACACCTCCGGCGTGGGCAGTTAAACGGACACGTGCGCCAATCGAACTCGTTAGTTGACTGTCCGAACTTGGCGCCACTGCGCCAGGCACTGCCGACAGCCCTCACCGGGCTGCGCTGATGCGCCAGGGTCCGCTCGCCGGCCGGTATCCCGCGGTGGCCGCCATGGTCACCTTGGCGTTGATCCCCTACCTGGCGTTGTCCGCCGCGGTCGATCCGCTGGTGCCGATCATCTCGGCACAGCTGCACATGTCGGCCCAGGCCATGAGCCTGGGCTTCGGTCTCGGCAACGCAGCCTATGCGGTGGGGACCGTCCTGGCCGTCCAGTTCGCCCAGCACCTACCCCAGCGCCGGATGCTGCTCGCCTACGCGGTGGTACTTGTCCTGGGCTCGATTCTCGCCGCTTCGGCAGTCAACGGGGCCATGTTCATCTCCGGTCACGTCCTGCAGGGACTGGCGACCAGCATGCTGCTGATCGCCGCGGCGCCGCCTCTGACCATCGGCTTCCCGAGAGACAAACTGCGCTACACGGCCGTGATCATGAACATGTGCGTGTTCGGCGCCGTGGCTCTCGGCCCGTTCATCGGCGGAGTGCAGGCCGAGGCCCACGCGTGGCGTCCACTGTTCTGGATCATCGCGGGAATCTCCGTCCTCGCTCTGCTGATGGCCGCTCTGACCTTCGAGGACGCGCCGCCGGCCGATCTCGACGCGCCGCGGGACTTGAAGGCGATCGGACTGGCCGCCGTTGGCTGCGCCGCTGCCTTCATCGGTGCCGCACAACTCACCAGTCACAGTTTCACCGACCCGGCGGCGCTCGCGCCGATGGTGGGCGGCCTGGCCCTGATCGTGGTGCTCATCGCCTACCAGTTCCGGGCCCGTCGCCCGTTGCTGACCGTCCGCACGATGCTCACCAGTTCGATCCCGGTCGCCGGTGTCGGTCTCGCACTTTTCGCGGCCGCGGCATCGGTGGCGGCGACCGCGTTGACGGCCGAGGTCTTCATGCAGACCTACAGTCCGGTGCAGGTCGGGCTGCTGTACCTCCCGGAACTCGGCGGTGCCATCGTGATGGCCTTCGTGTTCGGCGCCGTCATCTCCAGGCGAGCGATGCACTACCTGCCACTCGTCGGCATGGCGCTGCTCGCCGCGGGGATCCTGGTGTTCCGGCTCGCCATCCCGGCGAACCAGCCACTTGCCCTTCTCGCCTCGGCGCTGACCGGGCTGGCGTTGGGCGCCACGGTGGCCCCCGCATTGTTCGTCGCCGGTTTCTCGCTGCAGTCCAACAGCCTTCAACGCGTGTTCGCGATCATCGAATTGCTGCGGGCCGTCGCCGCCTTCATGGTGGCGCCGATCTTCGCCCACTTCGCGGCCACCGCCGCCGGCGGTCTCACCGTGGGAGCCGGCGACGCGTTATGGGTCGGATTCGGACTGTCGGTCGGCGGCGCCATCTTCGGGGTGGCCGTCTACGTCCTCAGCGGCGCCCGGCCCCAGCAGCCCGACCTTGATCAGTTCCTCGATGGCGAATCCCCAGCCTGGTACTCGCCGCCACTGCTGGCACGGCTCCGTCGCGGCCTGCCCGCACCGATCACCCCGTCCGGCGCCGCCCATCCCGCTGTGCCGATCGCACAGGGCTCGAGTTCGATCTCCCCCGGGCCGGTGCTGCTGGCCTACGACGGAACACCGCGCGCCGCGTCCGCCATCGAACATGCGGCAGCCGAGCTGTCAGCCCACCGCGACGCGCTGGTGGTGTGCGTCTGGCAGCCGGTCGATGTCGGATTCACGCCGGTCGAGACCATGCACTTCGATGCCGATCAGGCCACCGAAGTGCGCCGCGTCGCCCAGCAGACGGCCGCGCACGGCGCATCGCTGGCCAACCGGGCGGGCTTCTCGGCCCAGGCGTTGGCCGTCGAAGCCGCGCCAATTTGGAAGGGCATCGTCGAGACCGCCGACGAGCACAACGCGAGCCTCATCGTGGTCGGCCCGCACCGGCGCAACGGACTACTGGGCCACTTGGAAGGCAGCGTGGCCGCCGCCGTCGTCGCGCATTCCACGACTCCGGTGATGGTCGTGCCCGAGGAGCACAGCTGTCAGACGCTGTCCTGAACGTGCTTACGGAGGTTGTCCCGGAGCGTGGAAACTCCGCGCTGCATGATCCTGAGTTCGTCCAGTGACAGACCGGTGGCCGCCACGAGGTCCATCTCGAACGCCTCCGCGCGGAGTTCACGGCCGGCCTCGGTGAGGCTGACCACCACCTGACGCTCGTCGCTGGGATCACGCTGCCGTGTGACGTATCCCAGCGCTTCGAGCTTCTTGAGGATGGGCGTCAACGTGTTGGACTCCAGGAACAGCTTTTCGCCCAGCCCGCCCACGGTCTGACGGTCCTGTTCTGAGAGCGCGACAATCGCGATGTACTGCGTGTACGTGATGCCCTTGCTGTCCAGGATCGGCTTGTAGGCCTTGCCGTACGCGAGGTTGGCCGAGTAGATGGCAAAGCACAGAAAATCGGAGAGCTGCGGAGCCTCAGGTGCCATGCCAAAATTATATCGGATCCGATTCAATCGGATGGGATGGAATGCGGAGCATCCTGCGTTCATCTCTAACGCATCCAATTGCGTCGGACCATCCATACAAAGGAGACCGCAGTGACCAGCAGCCAGACCGACAACGTCCTCTACACCGCGCAGACCCACACCACCGGCGGGAGACAGGGCGAGTCCTACAGCTCCGACGGCAACCTCGACATCCAGCTCACCCCGCCGGGTGGCAACGGCGCCGGCACCAACCCCGAGCAGTTGTTCGCGGCCGGCTGGTCGGCGTGCTTCCTGAGCGCCATGGGCCTGACCGCGGGCAAGCACAACGTGAAGCTGCCCGCCGAGACCGCGGTGGACGCCGAGGTCGACCTGCTCAACACCGATGGAGCTTTCTCATTGCGGGCCCGGCTCAACGTCACGATCCCGGGTGTCGACCGGGAAACCGCCCAGGCGATCGCCGATGACGCGCACCAGGTCTGCCCGTATTCCAAGGCGACCCGCGGCAACATCGACGTCACAATCAGCGTGGCCTGACACGTTGCGCCCGGCCGGGGTTACTCCTTCATGTCCAGCACCGGCGTCGGCCGCTGGAAACCACGGGTAACCCCGGCCAGCCACACGAATCCCACTGCCAGCCAGCACAACCCGACGATCAGCGTGGTCCCGGACAAACTCGTCCACAGCCATACGGTCAGCAGGAAACCGGTCAGTGGCAGGACGAGCTTGCTGAACACCTGGAAGCCGTCGCGTTCCTGTCGGTCGACGAAGTAATGCTTGATAACCGACAGGTTGACCACCGAGAATGCCACCAGCGCACCAAAACTGATCAGCGAGGCCAGCGTGGCCAGGGAGATGACGGTCGCCAGCAGCGATACGACCGACACCGCCAGGATCGCGTACACAGGGGTGGCGAACCGCGGCGAGACGTAACCGAAGACCGGGCGCGGCAGGATGCCGTCGCGTCCCATCGCGTACAGGATTCGGGCCACCGAGGCCTGCGAGGTGATGGCGGATCCGAGCGCACCGGCGACGTAGGCCGCGGTGAAGAAGGTCTGCAGGAACTGCCCGCCCGCGGTCAGCATCAGGTCCAGGGACCCGGACTCGACATCGGCGAACTGGTTGGAAGGAAACACCAGCTGCCCGAGATAGGACAGCACGACGAAGATCACGCCCGACACCAGCGTTGCGATCATGATCGCCTGCGGCACAGACCGTCTGGGTTCCTTGGCCTCCTCGGACAACGTGGACACCGCATCGAATCCCAGGAACGACAGGCACAGGATCGCCGCTCCGGCCAACACAGGGCTGAATCCGGTCGTGGTCCCGTCGCCGTGGATCGGAGCCATCAGATCGAGCGTGCCCAGGCTCAACACCTTGGAGGTGGCCAGCACCAAGAAAGTCACGATGAAGATCGCCTGCACCGCGATGATGACGAAGTTCGCCCTGGCCACCGACACGATGCCGACGATGTTGAGCACGGTCACGATCGCGATGGACAGTACGACGAACACCCAGGACGGAATCGCGGGCAGTGCGGCGTGCAGATAGATCCCGATCACCAGGTAGTTGATCATGGGCAAGAAGAGGTAATCCAGCAGGAGCGACCATCCGGCGAGAAACCCGACCGGGGCGCCGAAAGTCTTCTGCGTGTAGGTGTATGCCGATCCAGCGACTGGGTAGGCGACCGCCATCATGGCGTACGACCGGGCGGTGAACACCATGGCCGCCAGCGTCACCAGATATGCGACCGACAACCGGCCGCCGGTGGTCTGGGTGACGATGCCGTAGGTGGTGAACACCGTGAGCGGCACCATGTAGACCAGACCGAACAGCACCAACGACGGCAACCCCAGAGCACGGCGCAGCCGCCCCTCGGTCACTTCAGCCACATCGGACATGCCAGTTCCTCTCATTGCTCGGCCGAATAGACCTGTGCGCCCTGCAGATAGGTGGCGCGCACCTTCAGCGCCGGAAGCTCGGATGGTGAGAGATACCTCGGATCGCGGTCCAACCACACCAGATCAGCACTCGAGCCGGGAACGATGCGGCCCCAATTCTCTTCCGCGAAAGCCTGATACGCCACGGCAGTGGTGTAGGACGTCAGCGCGTGCTCGATCGGAAGGACCTCTTCGGGGGTCCAGCCGCCCGCCGGCTCACCCTCGGACGTGCACCGCGAGACCGCGACGGCGATACCGTCCAGCGGCGCACCCGAGGACACCGGCCAATCCGATCCGAACGCCAG
Source organism: Mycolicibacterium nivoides (assembly GCF_003855255.1). Taxonomy (NCBI): domain Bacteria; kingdom Bacillati; phylum Actinomycetota; class Actinomycetes; order Mycobacteriales; family Mycobacteriaceae; genus Mycobacterium; species Mycolicibacterium nivoides. The sequence continues at coordinate 6,122,662 of NZ_CP034072.1, forward strand.
CGCCGCACCTGAACTCTCCAGCGTGCGCATCCGATACTGCCGATCAGCCCGCTGCGCTCCCAGCCGGGGAATCGTGAGCACTGTCATCAGGGCGTCCATCTGCGCCCACAGCGGCTGCATGTTCGGGATGACACCGAGCTCGGCGAACCGGCCCAGGTCGGCGTCGTCCACTAACTGGGCGTGCGCGATCACGGGTCGCCGGTCCCGCGGACCGTTATGCCGCGCAACGTGTTCGATGGCATCGAGGGCCTGGCGCACCGCGGCATCGCCGATCGCGTGGATGTGGATCTGCAGACCCAGATCGTCGACCCTCTTGGCCGCCTCGGCCAGAGCGTTGCCCTCCCACAACTGCATGCCGTGCGAGTGCAGGCCCGAGCAGTACGGCTCCAGCAGCGCACCGGTCTCGTTCTCCACCACGCCGTCGGCGAAGAACTTCACGGTCTGCGCGGTCAGCAGCGGTGAACCCGCGGCCTGAACCCGGTCCCTGGCCGCAGCGTATTGCGTGACCTGGGTGTCGAAGTGGCGCGGGTCGGCGTAGAAGGCGAGATTGAACCGCATCCGCAGAGTGCCCTGCCGGACGGCCGCGAGGTAGGTGTCCAGCTCGGCCGGCTCGACCCAGGCGTCCTGAACCCACGTCACACCGCGCGCCAGATAGTAGTCGGCGGCTGTACCCAAGGCCGCGACCCGGACGGTCTCGTCAAGGGCCGGCATGACCGCGGTGATCAGGTCGGTGGCACCCCATTCACGCAACGTGCCCAGCGGTGAGCCGTCCTCACGGCGCGGAATCTCGCCGAGTACCGGCTCGGGGCTGTCCGCGGTGATGCCGGCGCGCTGCAATGCAACCGAATTGACCCAGAAGGTGTGGTAATCCCAGGCGCGCAACACCACGGGGCGGTCCGGGACCGCCGCGTCGAGCCATCGCGCGTCGAACAATCCACCGGGGGCAAGGCTGCCGTCGTACGACGCGCCGACGATCCACTCCTGGTCGGGGTTCGCGTCCGCGAACTCCTTTACCGCCGAAACAATTTCGTCGATCGACCGGCAGGGCCGGACCGCGGGGCCCGCCGACTCCAAACCGCCGAACAGCGGATGTGCGTGGCCGTCACCGAACGACGGCATCAGGAAGCCGCCCTCCAGGTCGATCTTCCGATCGGCCGCCGATGCCAACGCGTCGTCGCCCACAGCCTGCACCACCCCGTCGGCGACGAGCAGCGCATCGGTCGTCGTCGTGGGCGTCCAGATCGCACCGCCGTGGAAGAGGGTCGCAGCCTTGTCCGGCACGGAGAACGAAGTCACAAATTGGTCCTATTTCTCGGGCAGAAGCACCGCGATCCCGCGGAGCACGTTGGTGAGTTCATCGAGGTCAGAGCCACACCGACCCACCCGCACGAGCCGCCGCCGCGAGGCGGCACCGCATGGCAGCGGTGCGCGGGCGGCCGCAGTGAGCGTGGTCATGTCACTCCTAAAGCGAATGGAATTCGTTTATTCTGTGACCCAGACCACCCTTTGTAAAGTGGTGAGATGAAATCAGGGGGGAACAAGTCATGGGGCGTCCATCGATACCGATCCTGTCAATGGACCGGATTGCCAGTACGGCAATGGATCTCGTCAACACAACGGGGGGATTCACCATCCCCGAACTGGCCCGCAGGCTCAAGGTCAGCCCGTCATCGCTGTACAACCACGTGTCCGGGCGCGAGCAGATCGTCGAACTGCTCCGCGAACGGGCGATGTCGGAAGTCGAGTTACCCGACATCGACGCCGACCGGCCGTGGGCCGACATCCTGGCCGACATCATGCGGTCATACCGCAACAGCTTCGCCCGCTACCCGCGCCTGATTCCCCTGCTCACCGCCCATGCCGTCAACAGCAGCCAGGCCCTCACGATGTACAACGCACTGGCCGTCACCCTGACCCGCGCGGGGTTCAGCCCCACCGACACGCTGCGGACCATCACCCTGGTCGACAACTACGTGCTGGGGTCGGCCCTCGACCTCACCGCCCCCGACAAACCGTGGGAGTCCGGGGACCCGGTCGGTCCGGAGTTGACCGCCGCGCTGGCCACGGGCGCGCCCAGGCCGGCGCGCGCCGACGACGCGTTCGAGTACGGACTGGCGGTGCTGCTCCGCGGGCTGGTCCGGGCCTGACCCAGCCCACACTGTGAATCGCGATTACCCGCAGCGGTTACGGAAATCAGTCGCCGGTTGCCGCAGGCCCTGCAGTTCGGCCCGGATCTGCGGCTTGTCCTCGAGGTATACCTGCACCGAATCTTCCATCTGGTCGTTCGACTGCCCCTTGAGGCTGGTGAAGAAGTCATTGACGTCGGGATGGGTGAACAGGTAGGCCGAGGTGGCCGCGCGGACCCCGGCCATCACACCGGCCAGGTCGGCAGCCGTGCAGTTCGGCTCGTCCGCGACAGCGATAGGCGCGCCAACGGCCAAGAGCGACAGGCTGATTGCGCCGGTGGCGATCACACGGGTGAACATCGTGGCTCCTAAATCGACTCGGATAACTGAGCTAAGGCTCACGGACGCCCCGGCCGCCAGCCGCCGCCACCACCACCACCGTTGTCGGGCGGGCGGGGGTCGATGTTGATTTCCAAGCCCCCGCCGGCGCAGTACCAGTCGTTGGCGCAGTAATACGGGTAGTAGGGGCCCGCCTTCGGGGGTGTCGGCCCCCCGCCGCGGACGTTGCCCTGCGCGCACACCGTCGAACCGCCGGCATCGACACAATCAGCGGCGGCGGGCGGCGCGGAGGCGACGGCGATCGGTACAGTTAAACTGGCCAGGCCGAGTAACACTGGACGCCACATGCTCCGCATGACCACTCCTCGGTAGGTCCCCGTGAGTCGAGAGTAATTCCCGGGGGACGCCCTATATGCGGGATCGACAATAACCGGTCCAATGCCAGGATGCACCTCGTTCGTAACCGGTTGTATTCGCAGAGATCGCAAGGCTCCCCGGCGGTTTTGGAGCTCTCTAGCCTGACGCGCGTGAACGAAGACTGGCTGGCCGTGATCGTCGGCCTCACCCTACTGGCTCTCGTGCTCGTCGGTGCCATCCCCGGCAGCGTGATCCCATGACCAGCACCGAGGAACGCTCGCAAGAGCGCTCGCCGAAGATCGGCTACGCCGTCGCCGGCGTGCTGGTGGTCATCGCGCTCGGTGCGGCGACCCGCTTCCTGGAGACCCAGGTTCCTCACTGGGCCGCCGGAACTCCTTTGGCCAAGATCGCCAAATCAGTCGAATTCCCTGTCTACGCAATCGCTCTCGGGTTGATCGGCAACGCGCTTCTGGCCAAGTTCGCACTCCGCGACGTCCTGTCCCAGGGCTTTCGCACCGAGTTCTTCATCAAGACCGGCCTGGTCCTGTTGGGAGCATCGATCAATCTCAAGGTGCTTGCCACCGCTGCGGGACCGGCGATCATCCAAGCCCTGCTGCTGATTTCGATCGTCTTCGGGTTCACCTGGTGGCTGGGCGGACGACTCGGTCTCGACGACAAACTGCGAGCACTGCTCGCCTCGGCCGTCTCCATCTGCGGGGTGAGCGCGGCCATCGCAGCCGCCGGTGCGGTACAAGCCCGAAAAGAGCAACTGGCCTACGCCGCGTCGCTCGTCATCGTGTTCGCGCTCCCCTCGATCTTTCTGCTGCCCTGGCTGGCCGACGTGTTCGGATTGTCCGACGCGGTCGCCGGAGCCTGGATCGGCGGCAACATCGACACCACGGCAGCCGTGGCCGCGGCAGGCACGATCGCCGGCGAGCAGGCCCTGCAGATCGCCACGATCGTCAAGACCACCCAGAACGCACTTATCGGCATTGTCGCCATAGCCCTCACCGCCTACTTCGCGTGCAAGGTCGAGCGCCAGTCCGACACCCCCGACCCGGCGGTGGCCCGCCCGTCGCTGCGCGAATTCTGGGACCGCTTCCCCAAATTCGTGCTCGGATTCATCGCCGCCTCGGTCATCGGCACGCTGTACCTGCAGTTCGTGTCCGACGGCAAAACGGCGATCGCAACGGTCAACGACCTGCGGACCTGGTTCCTGATCTTCGCTTTCGTGGCGATCGGACTGGAATTCTCACTCCGCGGCCTCAAAGAGGCCGGCTGGCGGCCCATCGTGCTGTTCGCCGCGGCCACCGTGGTCAACATCGTGGTGGCGCTCGGGTTGGCCTCCCTGCTGTTCGGCGGTTTGTTCGGCAGCTTCGGCACGGGGTAACCGTTACCCTGGCTAAGTGCCGACAACCTGGTCACGACGAGGGTTTTTCGCGGTCACCGCCGCGATGACCCTCGTCGCCGCATGTAGCACGCAAAAGCCCGGCGAAGTCAAGAAAGACGGTTCGGTGACCGTCCGCCACCTCTTCGGGGACACCAACATCCCGGGACCACCGCAACGGGTGGTCAGCGCGGGATTCACCGAACAGGACGACCTGCTGGCCCTGGGTGTGGTCCCGATCGCGACGACCGAATGGTTCGGGGGCGAGCCGTACGCGGTGTGGCCCTGGGCGCAACCGAAACTCGGGGGCGCCCAGCCCACCGTGCTCGGCCTGAACGACGGCATCCAGGTCGACGAGATCGCAGCGCTCAAACCGGACCTGATCGTGGCCACCAACGCCGGGCTCGACGCCGACACCTACGCCAAACTCTCCGAGATCGCCCCGACCATCGCGCAGTCCGGACCTGACGCGTTCTTCGAACCGTGGCGCGACCAGGCCACCCTCATCGGCCAGGCGCTGTTCCAGAACGATGCGATGACGGCCCTCATCGCCGGCGTGGACGACAGGTTCAAGGCGGTGTCCACGAACAACCCGGGGTTCGCCGGCAAGAAGGCCATGCTGCTCGCCGGTACGTTGTTCCGCGACGGTGTGCAGACCCAGACGGGGTGGCGCACTGAATTTCTCACCCAGATGGGCTTCGTCGTACCCCCGACCCCCGAACTGATCCCGCGCTCGGACTTCGCCTCGGTGCTCGACGCGGCCGACGTGCTGATCTGGACCACCGAGAGCGATCAGGAGCGCGACGCCCTACTGGCCGACCCGACCATCGCCGAGCTCAGAGCGACCACCCGTAAACGGCACATTTTCACGCCAAAAGACCTGGCCGGCGCCATCGCGTTCGCCTCGCCGCTGTCCTACCCCGTGGTGGCCGATCAACTGCCGCCCCTGCTCAACCGTGCGCTGACCTGACAAGATGACCGGGTGACAAGCACCCAGGAGCACTCCGAGCACCGCGGTACCGCCATCGTCGGCTCGGCCTACTATCCGGTGCTCGTCGCGGTCTTTACGGCCTTGGTGATCATCTCCAACGTGACCGCGACCAAGGGCGTCGCCTTCGGGCCGGTCATCGGCAACTGGTCGATCATCACCGACGGCGGTTTCATCGTCTTCCCGCTGACCTACGTAATCGGCGACGTGCTCTCCGAGGTGTACGGATTCAAGGCTGCGCGCCGTGCGATCTTCCTCGGATTCTCCATGAACGCACTAGCCGCACTGGCATTCTGGATCACGATCTACCTTCCCGCGGCGGACTTCTACACCAACCAGGAGCACTTCGAGAACATCGTCCACGCCTACACCCAGTTGATCGTGGCAGGCCTGGCCGGGTTCATCGTCGGACAGACCATCAATGCCTGGGTCGTGGTGGCCATCAAAGAGCGGACCAAGGAGAAGCACCTGTGGGCCCGCCTGGTCGGATCCACCTTCGCCGGCCAGCTCGGCGACACCCTGGTGTTCTGCGGCATCGCGGCCAGTGCGATCGGTATCAGCACCTTTGGCGACTTCGTCACTTACACGGCGCTGGGCTGGGTCTACAAGACCGCGGTCGAGGTGGTCATGCTGCCGATCACCTACCGCGTGATCGCCACCATCAAGCGCCGCGAGCCCACATATCAGGCCGCCGTTTGAGGCTTCGATAAGGCACCTCTGGCAAGGTTCATAGAGCCGGAGCTTTCTTAGCTACCGACGGGTAGCTTCAGGTCATGAGTGTGACATCAGAGGTGATGGACGCGGGACCGAGCCTGAACCCAGGCACCGCCCGCGACTATGGCGATCAGGCTCTGCTGCTCGAGTTCGACAGCACTGCCGATGTTTTGGCGTGGACCGCCACGCTCACCGCGGCCCAACTGCTGGGTGTGCTCGATATCGTGCCGGCTTCACGCACGATCTTGATCAAGCTGGCCGATCCCCGCTACCAGGCACCCACGCGACAACGGGTGAGCAAGTTGCGGCTACAACCCGGATCGGCGCCTGTCCGCCCGGCCGGCCAGGCGGACGTGACCATCGACGTGACCTACGACGGCGCCGACCTGCACGAGGTCGCGACACTGACCGGGCTCACCCCGGCACAGGTGATCGCGGCGCACACCGGCACCCCGTGGCAGGTCGGATTCATGGGCTTCGCGCCCGGATTCGCCTACCTCGTCGGCGGCGACGAGCGACTACGGGTGCCACGCCGGGCCGAACCCCGCACCAGCGTTCCGGCCGGGGCGGTGGCACTGGCAGGCGAGTTCAGCGGCATCTACCCACGGCAGTCGCCCGGCGGCTGGCAGCTGATCGGGCGCACCGACGCGGTGTTGTTCGACGTGCATCGGGACCAACCGGCACTGCTCACCCCCGGTACATGGGTGCAGTTCCGGGCCATCGGCTAGTCGGCGAGGAGCAGACCCATGACCACAACACTGGAAGTACTGCGCACCGGACCGCTGGCCCTGGTCGAGGATCTCGGCCGTCCCGGAATGGCCCACCTCGGCGTCACCCGCTCGGGTGCCGCCGACCGTCGGTCCCACACGCTGGCCAACCGCCTGGTGGCCAACCCGGGCGAGCACGCCACCATCGAGGTGATGTTCGGCGGATTCTCCGCCCGGGTGGTCGGCGGGGATGTCTCCATCGCCGTCACGGGCGCCGACACGGACCCTGCAGTCAATGGAATCCCGTTCGGCACCAACAGTATTCATCACGTTCGGGAGGGCGAGGTGATCTCGCTGGGAGCCCCGCACTCGGGGCTGCGCAGCTACCTGGCGGTACGCGGCGGCATCGCCGTCGAACCGGTCCTCGGTTCGCGAAGCTACGACGTGATGTCGGCGATCGGCCCGGCGCCGCTGCAGCCCGGCGACATCCTGCCGGTCGGTGAGCACACCGCCGACCTGCCCGAGACCGACCAGGCCCCGGTCGCCTCGATCAGCGGGGATGTGCTGGAACTCAATGTGGTGCCCGGCCCGCGCGACGACTGGTTCGTCGACCCCGACGTGCTGATCCGGACCAACTGGCTGGTGACCACCCACAGCGACCGGGTCGGGATGCGTCTGGTCGGCATGCCACTGGACTACCGCTGGCCGGACCGTCAACTGCCCAGCGAGGGCGCCACCCGCGGGGCAATTCAGATACCGCCCAACGGTTTTCCGGTGATCCTCGGGCCCGACCATCCGGTCACGGGCGGCTACCCGGTGATCGGCGTGGTGACCGACGAAGACATCGACAAACTGGGCCAGGTCCGGCCGGGGCAGACCGTGCGACTGCACTGGGCGCACCCCCGCCGGCCGTTCGAGGGCTAGTCCACGGCAACGTAGAGACACCGGCGCGCAGCGCTGGTAGAACATGGGTGTGCCTTTCCAGGATGTCAGCTCGCCGTCCGTCCGAGGCGGGATCCTGCACACCGCGCGTCTGGTCCACACCTCCGATCTCGACCACGAGACCCGCGAGGGCGCCCGGCGCATGGTCATCGAGGCGTTCGAGGGTGATTTCACCGATGCCGACTGGGAGCACTCGCTCGGCGGTATGCACGCGTTCGTCTGCCATCACGGTGCGCTCATCGCGCACGCCGCCGTGGTGCAGCGACGCTTGATCTACCGCGACACGGCGCTGCGCTGCGGCTACGTGGAAGCCGTGGCGGTGCGCGAGGATTGGCGCGGCCAAGGCCTGGCCACCGCCGTCATGGACGGGGTCGAGCAGGTCCTGCGCGGTGCCTACCAACTCGGCGCGCTCAGCTCGTCGGAGATCGCCAGGGACATCTACATCGCCCGCGGCTGGGTGCCCTGGCAGGGCCCGACCTCGGTGTTGCGGCCCGCCGGTGTGACGCGCACACCCGAGGACGACCGGTCGCTGTTCGTGTTGCCGGTCGACCTGCCCGCCGGCATGGAACTCGACACCACCGCGGAGATTACCTGTGACTGGCGCGACGGGGACGTCTGGTAACCACCAGAAAAGCACAGGCTCACATCCATGTAGGTGAGCGGGTGAGCGGAATTTCACGGCCGGGTCACTGTGGGGAGCGCCTGCGCAATAATCGCTTCCTACTTTTGCGCCATGCCCACTCTGCTGAAGTCGAATCGCATCACCAACTGGGATCCCGAGGACACGCTGGCCTGGGAAGCCGGGAACAAGTACATCGCGCGCCGGAATCTGATCTGGTCGGTGTTCGCCGAGCACGTCGGATTCTCGATCTGGTCCATCTGGTCGGTCATGGTCCTGTTCATGCCCGAAGCCGTGTACGGCTTCTCGGCCGGGGACAAGTTCCTGCTGGGCGCCACCGCCACTTTGGTCGGCGGCTGCCTGCGCATCCCCTACACCCTGGCCACCGCCACCTTCGGCGGCCGCAACTGGACGGTGTTCTCCGCCTTCGTCCTGCTGATCCCCACGGTCGGAACGATGGTGCTGCTGGCCAATCCGGGGCTGCCGCTGTGGCCCTACCTGCTGTGTGCCGCCCTGGCCGGTTTCGGCGGCGGCAATTTCGCCTCCTCCATGACCAACATCAACGCGTTCTTCCCGCAGCGGCTCAAAGGCTGGGCGCTCGGGCTCAACGCCGGCGGCGGCAACATCGGCGTACCGATGATCCAGCTGGTCGGCCTGCTGGTGATCGCCACCGCGGGCAACCGCGCCCCGTACTGGGTGTGCGCCGTGTACCTGGTGGCTCTGGCAGTGGCCGGCATCGGCGCGGCGCTCTACATGGACAACCTCGACCAGCACAAGATCGATCTGGGCGCGATGAAAGCCATTCTGGCAGAACGGGATACCTGGGTGATCTCGCTGCTCTACATCGGGACATTCGGTTCCTTCATCGGCTTCGCGTTCGCCTTCGGACAGGTACTGCAGATCAACTTCGCCGCAGGCGGCCAGACCGCGGCGCAGGCCTCGCTGCACGCCGCGCAGATCGCCTTCATCGGCCCGCTGCTCGGCTCCGTGTCGCGGGTGTACGGCGGGAAGCTGGCCGACCGCATCGGCGGCGGCCGGGTGACCCTGGCGGTGTTCGGCGGCATGATCCTGGCGGCCGGAATGCTGGTCACGATCAGCATGTTCGACGATCACACCGCCGGTGCGGCCAGCGGCCTGATGATGATCGGCTACGTCGTCGGCTTCGTCGCCTTGTTCCTGCTCAGCGGCCTTGGCAACGGCTCGGTCTACAAGATGATCCCGTCGATCTTCGAGGCCCGCAGCCACTCCCTGCAGGTCAGCGAAGAGGAGCGGCAGCGGTGGTCCCTGTCGATGTCGGGCTCGCTGATCGGATTCGCCGGCGCCATCGGCGCGCTGGGCGGCGTGGGCATCAACCTGGCCCTTCGCCAGTCGTACCTGTCCAGCGGATCGGCTACCGCGGCGTTTCTGATCTTCCTGGCGTTCTATGTGTTGGCCTCGGCATGCACCTGGTTCCGCTACGTCCGGCGTCCGGCTGAGACGGCCGTCACAACGGCCCCTGCAGACCGACACGCCTCGGCAATGGCCGGGTAATCCCTTGGAAACACGAGGTGCCTTCACTGGATCCATGAACGAGCCCGACTGGGCACCGCTCACAGGTTTTCGTGTGGCGGTGACCTCCGCCCGACGTGCCGACGAACTGAGCGCGCTGCTGACCAGGCGTGGCGCGATGGTGACCAGTGCGGCCGCCATCACGATGGTTCCTTTGCCCGACGACGAAGAGTTGCGCGCGCACACCGCGTCGCTGATCGACGTGCCGCCGGACATCGTGGTGGCGACCACCGGGATCGGCTTCCGCGGCTGGTTCGCCGCGGCCGACGGCTGGGGCCTGGCCGCCGAGCTCACCGACTCGCTGAGTAGCGCCCGCATCGTCTCCCGTGGCCCGAAAGCCACGGGGGCGTTGCGGGCCGCGGGCCTGCCCGAGGAGTGGTCGCCGGAATCGGAATCCTCCCGGGAAGTGTTGCGCTACCTCATCGACAAGGGGGTCGAGGGGCAGCGCATCGCCGTGCAACTGCACGGGGCCACCGACGATTGGGACCCGTTCCCCGAGTTTCTCGATGAGTTGCGCGCCGGCGGCGCCGAAGTGGTGCCGATCCGGGTCTACCGCTGGCACCCCGCGCCACGGGACGGCGATTTCGATCAGATGGTCACCGGTATCGCCGAACGGCGTTTCGACGCAGTCAGTTTCACCTCGGCAATGGCTGTGGCCTCGGTGCTGATGCGCGCTACCGAGATGGATGTCGCCGACCGGGTGCTGGCAGCGCTGCGCACCGATGTCCACGCCATGTGCGTCGGCCCGGTCACCGCGCGGCCCCTGGTCCGGCTCGGGGTTCCGACCTCGGCACCCGAACGGATGCGATTGGGCGCCTTGGCCCGTCACATCACCGACGAACTGCCACTGCTGCAGGCGCGGACCGTCCGGGTCGCCGGGCACACGCTCGAGATCCGGGGCACCTGTGTCCTGGTCGACGGCACGGTCAAGTCGCTGTCCCCGGCCGGGATGGCGACCATCCGCGCACTGGCCAACCGTCCGGGTGCGGTGGTGTCGCGGTTCGATCTGCTCAGCGCGCTGCCGGGCACCGGCACCGACACCCACGCCGTGGAGACAGCAGTACTGAGGCTTCGTACTGCCTTGGGAGACAAGAACATCGTGTCGACGGTCGTCAAACGGGGTTACCGACTGGCCGTCGACGACGCCGAGATGGTCCGGACGCAATGAGCCTGGTCCTGGTCGCCCACGGAACCCGCAAGCCCGGCGGTGTCGCGATGATCGGCGATCTCGCCGCGCGGGTGTCCGACATGCTGAGCCGGCCCGTGCACGTCTCTTTCGTCGACGTGGTCGGCCCGACACCGAGCGAAGTTCTCGCATCGCTACCGATGGACTGCCCAGCGGTGGTGGTGCCCGCGTTCCTGGCTGCCGGGTATCACGTCCGGGTCGACGTGCCCGACCACGTGGCGGCCAGTGACCACCCGGCCGTCACCGTCACCCAGCCGCTGGGCCCGTGTCAGGGAACCGTCCGGGTTCTCGCCGAACGGCTGATCGAATCAGGTTGGCGGCCAGGAGATTCAGTGATCCTCGCGGCAGCCGGCACCTCGGACCGAAGCGCCCAGTCCGACCTCCGGCGCATCGCGGCGCTGCTGTCAGCGATGACCGGCGACCGCGTAGAAATGGCCTTCGCCGCGACCGGTGCGCCGAGCGTTGCCGAAGCCGTCGCCGCGCAACGCAGCCGCGGCCATCGCCGCATAGCTGTGGCGTCCTACCTGCTCGCCGACGGGCTTTTCCAGGACCGGCTGCGTGAATCCGGCGCCGACCTCGTGAGCGAACCACTCGGCACCCATCCCGGCATGGTCCGGCTGATTGCGAACCGCTTCCGCCGCGCCGGGGTACTGAGCCTGCCTGCCGCGGCGTGAGCGGATCGACTGCGCGATCAGCGGCCCGGCCGTCCCCGCCAGCAGGAGTGCCCCACCGGCACCCGCAACCACGAAGAACGCCGATCGCCGTTCGCCGACCAACGCTGAACATTGCTCGACGTAATCACTGGCCATGAATCCCGGTCCGGCGAGCGTGTGCTGGTCCAGGTTGAGCTGGTCCTGCTGGGCGGCGACGCTGTAATCCGGTCGCGCTCCGTTACCGCACGGGATGGGTTGACCGGCACGATCCACGGCGTCCAGGGCCAGGGGCACCAACGTTGCCCCGAGTGCGCCCAGCATCGCTGCCGCCCCCACCAGATTCACTACCGAACGCGCAAACATGCCTTGTCAGCCCCTCAGACGCCGCTTACTTGAGAGGGAGTCTAAACACACCCAGCGAACTATTCTAGTTAGCCAGAGAGACGCGCACCACAGCTTTGGTGAGATTGCAGACCATGCAATTCTGGCAAATTTTTCCGCGAAACCGCCCCTGTCCAGGTATTTGCCTGAGTAACGAGCCTCCGGCCGTTTGCCAGCGGATCGCGGCGTCAGATCCGGGTCGAAAACTCAGCTATCGTTATCGCGATCATTGGGCGATTTGGCGGGAGCAGAAGCAAAGGTGCAGGTGACAACACCGGCGGGCGCAAGCCGTCGAGACGACGTGCACGGCAGTGCGACCCGGTGACCGGGTCCCGGCCGAACGTCTGCGTCAGCACCTGCTCAATGCACTGGAACGCACGTCCCGGCCGATGACCACTGCCCAGCTACGTGACGATATGCACCAGCACTTCCGTGCACCGGTCGTAATCGAGTCCGTGTACCGCAATCTGACGGTGCTCGAGCGCCGCGGCGCCGTGGAGCGCCGCAAGCTCCAGGGGCGCGACGCGCACTGGAGCCGGGCGACCGATCAGGCTGAGATCTGAACGAACCCGCCCGGGGTGATCCGGGTCCGGTAGACCGGGACCGACACCGTGCCATCGTCGAGGCAACTGCCGTCGTCGAGCGCGAAGGCCTGCTTCTTGATCGGCGACTGCACGGTCGCCCGACCCGCACGATCCCCCACGATGCCGCGGGAGAGCACCGCAGCACCCGAGAACGGGTCGATATTGCCCACCGCGTGCAGCGAACCGTCGTCGAGGCGGAACAGTGCCGCCTGCGAGCCGTCAGGCAGCAGTACCGCGACGCCGCGGCACGGCATCAGGAAGTCATAGCGGCAGGCGGTCGTCCACTCCCCGGGCGTCGCGGCGTGAACGTCTTGGTGATCGTCGAGCAGTGTCATTTCGCCTCCTGGAATCCGCGGACCTTTGGCATCCCGATGTCTGTCGCCCCCGGCACCTTGCGGCCCCCGCGCTCGGTGAACGTGATGGTGGGGTCATCCACGTCGGGTGCATTGACGAACGACACGAAACGCGACAGCTTCTCCGGGTCCTCCAGGACGCCCTTCCACTCACACGCGTAGCCGGCGACGTGGCGCTCCATGGCCGCTTCGAACTCGGCGGCCAGACCAAGGGAGTCGTTGCACACGACGTCGCGCAAGTGGTCGAGGCCCGTCTTGCCCCCCGGGGAATCCATCGCCTCCAGCCACGGCGCGGTGCGCTGCAGGCGGTCGGCAGTACGGATGTAGAACATCAGGAAGCGGTCGATGTAGCGGACCAATGTCTCGTCGTCGAGATCACCGGCCAGCAACTGGGCGTGCCGGGGCGACATGCCGCCGTTGCCGCATACGTAGAGGTTCCAGCCCTGTTCGGTGGCGATGACGCCGACATCCTTGCTCTGCGCCTCAGCGCATTCACGTGCGCATCCCGAGACAGCCATCTTGATCTTGTGCGGTGAGCGCAGGCCCCGGTACCGCTTCTCGATCTCGACGGCCATGTTCACCGAATCCTGTTGGCCGTAACGGCACCACGTGCTGCCGACGCAGCTCTTCACGGTGCGCAGCGACTTGCCGTAGGCGTGCCCGGACTCCATGCCACCCTCGACCAGGCGCGCCCAGATCTGCGGCAACTGTTCCACCCGGGCGCCGAACATGTCGATCCGCTGGCCACCGGTGATCTTGGTGTACAGGTCGAAATCCCTTGCGATCTCGCCGATCAGGATCAACTGCTCAGGGGTGATCTCACCACCCGGCGACCGCGGCACCACCGAGTAGCTGCCGTTCTTCTGGATGTTGGCCAGGAAGTGGTCGTTGGAGTCCTGAAGCGAGGCCTGCTCACCGTCGAGCACGTGATCCGAGCTGGTGGATGCCAGGATCGATGCGACCGTGGGTTTGCAGATGTCACAACCCTTTCCGGTCCCGAACTTCTCGATCAAGCCGGAGAAAGTACGGATCTCAGTGGCGCTGACGATCTCGAAGAGTTCAGCCCGCGACTGGCTGAAGTGCTCGCACAACGCCTTGGACTGCTCGACACCTTCGGCTTCCAGCAGCTGCTTGAGCAGCGGCACGCAGGAACCGCACGAAGTACCGGCCAGCGTGCACTTCTTCAGGCTGGGCACATCGTCACATCCGCCGCAGATGGCTTCCTTCAGATCGCCCTTGGTGACGTTGTTGCACGAGCAGATCTGCGCGATGTCGGGCAGTGCGGCCACGCCCAAAGAAGCGGAAGCACCGGCCTCTCCCTCTGAGACCGGCGCGATCAATGCCAGCGGGTCTCCGGGAAGCTCGCTGGCGACCATGGGCCGCAATACGCCGTAGGCCGATGCGTCGCCGACCAGGATGCCGCCGAGCAGCGTCTTGGCGTCATCGGAGAGAACCAGCTTGGCGTAGGTCTGCTTGACCGGGTCGTTGACCACGACCTCCAGGCAGTTCGGCGTATTCCCTTTCGCATCACCGAAACTCGCGACGTCGACGCCGAGCAGCTTGAGTTTGGTCGACATATCGGCGCCGGGGAATTCGGCCTCACCACCGAGCAGGCGGTCGGCCACGATCTCGGCAGTGGTGTAACCCGGCGCGACCAGGCCGTAGCAGCGGCCCTCGATGGCGGCCACCTCGCCGATCGCATAGATGCTGGGATCACTTGTGACACAGGCCAGGTCGGTGAGGACACCACCCCGCTGCGCCATGTCGAGGCCGGCGGCACGGGCCAGCTCGTCGCGCGGACGCACACCGGCGGCGAAGACGACCAGGCCGGCGTCGATCGTGGTGCCGTCGTTGAGCGCAATCCGCATCGAGTCGTCGACGTCGGACTTGCGCAGCGGCTTGTGCCTCTGCACGGGCTGAATGCTGTCCGTGCCGACAGCTGTGTGCACCTCGATCCCCAGGCCCCGCATCATCCGGTTCAGCAGTGTGCCACCGGCTTCATCGAGCTGCGCCGACATCAGGTGCGGCGACATCTCCAGGACATGCGTCCGTAAGCCGAACTGCCGCAACGCGTTGGCCGCTTCCAGGCCCAGCAGACCGCCGCCGATCACAACGCCGACCGGCGACTTCGAGTCCAGCGCTGCCTTCGCACTGGCGCGGATCGCGTCCAGGTCATCCAGCGTGCGGTAGACGTGCACACCCGGCAGGTCGCGCCCCGGGACCGGAGGCACGAAGGCGTACGAGCCGGTGGCCATCACCAGCGCGTCATAGTCGAAGCTCTCGCCGGTGGTGGTGCGCACCGTGCGGGCCTCCCGGTCGATCTCGGCGACCGCACATCCCAGGCGCAGATCAACCCGGTCGTCACCTGCATAGTCATTACCCGGCAGAGCCAGCCGGGCACGGTCCCAGTGCTCGGTGTAACCGGTCAGGCCGACCCGGTCATAGGCCGCGTCAGCTTCCTCGGACAGCACGGTGATCCGCCATGAGCCTGCGGCGTCACGCGACCGCAACGCCTCGACGAAGCGGTGGCCCACCATGCCGTGTCCGATGACCACGACGTTCTGTGTTGACGACATATGGCGAGGTTAGGAACCCGAAGTTGCCGAAATGTCGCCCTGTGTGAAGCGCCCGTCACGGTGTGCTCACGGCCCACGCGACGCACATGTGAGATTGGGCGGCCGTGAGGTCCAGCTAACCCGTCTGCCGGGCCAGAGCCTCCCCGATGACCCGGGCTGCCTCGGGAAAACGTTGCGGATCCGGCCCGCAGTAGTTGAGTCGCAGGTACGGCCCGGACGGCTCGGCGGGAAACCATTCGTTGCCCGCCGCCACCAGCACGGAGTCGGCCTCGCACTCGCGGACCAGCCGTTGCGGGTTCGTCGCATCGGGCAGTCGCAGCCACAAGTGCAGCCCACCGCGGGGCACATGCTCCAACTGTGCGCCCGGCGCATGCTCGGCCAAGGCGGTGATCAGCAGGTCACGCCGGGCCTGTAGCTGCTGGCGCAGGTCACGCAGGTGAGTTCGCCAGGCCGGCTGGGTGACAACGTCGAGTGCCGCCGCCTGTAATAACCCACTGACATACATCGACTCCGCACCGCGGTCGGCCAGGATCCGGTCGCGGGCGGGGCCCCGGGCGACCATCGCGGCCACCCTGATCGAGGGCGAGACGCTCTTGGTCAGCGACCTCAGATATATGACGTGTCCGGCGTCGTCTGAGGCCACCACCGGCCTGGAGGCGGTCTCGATGCCGAAATCGTGCGCCCAGTCGTCCTCGACCAGGAAGGCACCGTGACTGCGCACCACCTCCAGAATCTGACTCGAGATTTCTGGATCCCATTGGGCACCAGTCGGATTGGCGTAATTCGGCTGCGCGTAGAACACCCGGGCACCGGTCTCGGCGAAGGCCCGCGAAAGCTCCTCGGGCTCAGGACCCCGCGGCCCACTGGGCACCGGCACCAACCGCACACCGGACTGGGCAGCGGCCAGGATGGCTCCCCAGTAGCTCGGAGACTCGATCAACATCGGCTGCCCGAACCCGACCAGAGCGCGGAAGATCGAGCTCAAACCGCTCTGGCTGCCGGGCAGAACGATCACCTCGCGGGCCGTCGGCGCGGTCACACCCGCACCGAACGCCTCGGCCAGTTCCTGGGCGAACCAGGCCTGCAGGTCGGGCCGGCCGGGCGCGGGTGCCGGGCTCAACGCGGCGTCCCCGCGGGCAGCGCGCGCGAATGCCGTACGGACCAGTCGCTGGGGAAGCAGTTCGCGCACGGGATAGCCCGAGTGCAAGGCGATCACGTCAGGCGCGACACTGCGCAGCGGCGTCGACAGCGCGGGGATGCGCGCCTGCGGGGACCGCAGCGCCGCGGTCTGCCAGCCGTAGTCGGGCAGACGCGCGCTACGCACCGCTCGCACGAACGTCCCGACCCCTGGCCGGCTCTCCACCAGCCCCAGGCTGCGCAGCGTGCGCATGGCCTTGGCGACCGTCACCGGGCTGGCCGCGTAGTCCGCCACCAGGGTCCGGTTGGACGGTAGCTGCGCGCCCGGTGGCGCCGTGGTGATCCACTTTCGCAGGCCGGACACGATCCGCTCGGTGCTATCGTTATCCATGTTGATACAGAGTAGCGCTACTCGAAATAGTTCGTCAGCGCTATCCCACCCGGGATTGTGGTGGGGCCTGCTGGGCGTGACGGCGTTCTCGTTCACCATCGTGTTCACCAAGGTGGCCACCGGTGGGCTGTCCCCGCTGTTCATCGGCGCCGGACGGGCCGTCGTCGCCGCGGCCATCGCGGTGGCCGCTCTGGCACTGACCCGGCAGACCTTGCCTTCGTCCCGGCAGTGGGCCCGGCTGGCCGTGGTGGCTGCCGGTGTCGTGGCGGGATTCCCGCTACTGACCTCCTATGCGCTCACGGTCGTTCCCGCCAGCCACGGCGCCATCGTGGTCGCGCTGCTACCGGCCGCCACAGCGGTGTGCGCGGTGCTCCGCGGCCACGAGCGTCCGCCGGCCGCGTTCTGGGTCATGGCGGCCGCCGGAGCGCTGGCCGCAGTCGTGTTCGCCATGGTGCACGGCGCCGGATTCGGCCATCTGAGCTGGCCCGACCTGTTGCTGTTCGGAGCGGTGCTGGCGGCGGCGGTGGGCTACGCCGAGGGCGGTTTGCTCGCCCGGGAACTGGGCGCCTGGCAGACGGTGTCGTGGGCCCTGGTGGTCGCGGCGCCGGTGATGCTGGCCTTGACGGTGCTGGCGTTCGTCCAGCAGCCGCCGAATGCGACGCCGGTGCAGTGGGCCGCGTTCGGTTATCTGGCGGTGGTCAGCATGTATCTGGGCTTCTTCGCCTGGTACCGCGGCCTGGCCATCGGACCCATGACCCAGGTGAGCCAGGTCCAGTTGATCCAGCCGGTGATGACCATCGGCTGGGCGGCACTGTTGCTGCACGAGCGCCTGGAGTGGTCGACGGTGCTCGGCGGTGCGGTGGTCATCGGGTGCGCGGCCCTGGCCGTCCGTATCCGCCTCCGGTAGGTCGACCACGACGAAAGCCGTTGGAAACCATGGGTTTCCAACGGCTTTCGCGCGAGTCAGAGATTTACCGGGTAGTCCGAGCTGTAGACGTCACCGCGAATGCGTCCCGGCGCCGGTGGACCCTCGACAACCACCCAGGCCTGCGTAGCGTCTTGCGCCAGTGACCCGGCCACCGTGACGGTCGCCGTCCCACTGGCGTCGGTATGCAGCACCGCGCCGGACACACCGGGATCTCCGGCGTTGCACGTCGCGTGCGACGGCCGCGGCAGCTGGATGAGCCGGACCTGGTAATCGGTGTCGGCCCGGGCCGACTGCAGCGACACCTCGGCACCTACGTGCGAGCCATCGGCGCCGATGCTGGCCCGGCCGGAGCCGGTACCCGAGCCCATACCGCCGAGAAACAATGCCTTCGTGAAATCACACCCCCGGATGGAATTCGACAACGGCACCATCGTCGTCGCCCCAGCCGGTGGGGCGACGATCCCGCTCAGCACCACCCCACCGGCCGCCGCCAGTGTCACCACACTTCTCATGCGCCAAACCATCGCTGCATCCCGCCCGCTCGACGTATCAGTGCGCAATTATTGGCACAAATCGCGGGCCGAGAAGCGGCAGTTCGCCCAAAATCCCTGTTCGGCTCGGATGGGAAACGGTCAACCGACGATGGCTACCGCCAGCGCGCCAGCACTTCCTTGGCCCGCGCGCTCAACACGCCCTGCAGGAACGGCCCGAAGGTGATGCGGCCGACGCCGGCCGCCGTCAGCTCGGCGAGATCGGCGGTGTCGGGCGGAACGGTCACGCTGACCGGCAGCGGAACCTCGGACACCAAGCGTGCCAACGCTTCCGGGTCGCGCAGGCCAGGCGGGAACAGCGAGTCGGCGCCGGCGGCGGCCGCCTCGGACAGCCGAGCGATCGCGCGGTCCACGCGGTCGGCATCATCTCCGTCGTTGTGCAGGAACAGGTCCGTACGCGCGTTGATCACCACGTGCACACCCGCGGCGTCCGCGGCGGCGCGCAGCTGCCCGACCAACTCGGCGTGCTCCGCCGAACTGCGCAGCCG
Source organism: Mycolicibacterium nivoides (assembly GCF_003855255.1). Taxonomy (NCBI): domain Bacteria; kingdom Bacillati; phylum Actinomycetota; class Actinomycetes; order Mycobacteriales; family Mycobacteriaceae; genus Mycobacterium; species Mycolicibacterium nivoides. The sequence continues at coordinate 6,141,617 of NZ_CP034072.1, forward strand.
CTTGCCCTCCTTGTGCACGGTGTCCTCGATGTTCAAACCGACAGCCCCGACGTCGAGCAGCCCCTCGATCAACCGCTCGGGCCGCTCGCCGTAACCGGACTCGATGTCCACCGACACCGGCACATCGACCGCGTCGGTGATTTGCCGCACGCGGGTCAGCAGATCGTCGAACGACATCACCTCGCCGTCAGCCTTGCCGATCGAATCCGCCAGCGGATGGCTTCCCACGGTGAGTGCGGAAAAGCCCTCGCCGACCGCGAGCCGGGCCGACCAGGCATCCCACACCGTGGGCAACACAACGGGGTTGCCGGGTTGGTGCAGCGCCAGCAGTGCCGCCGCCCGCTCCTGCAACGTGGTCTCACTCATAAGTCCTCCAGGTGCTCAGATGTCCTGCTCAGATGTGCTTCTGCCAGGCGCGATGCCGGCGGAACCAACCCTACGACCAGGGTTCCGGCAGCCCATTGGCAGCGGCCCGGGATGACCCTTCCGACGTGATGCGCATCACGTCTCGATCGTGATGTGGCTAGCATTGGTTGTCGTACTGTGAGCCCTGACACCTTCAGCCCGAGGAGGTCACTTGTCCACCACCACCGAGTTCTCTGAACTGCACAACCTGATCGGCGACATGCGTCGCTGTGTCACCACGTTGGCGTCGAAGTACGGGGATTCCCCTGCCATGCGCCGCGTGGTCAACGACGCCGAGCGGATCCTCAACGATATCGAGCGGTTGGACATCGACGCCGAAGAGTTGGAGATGCGTCACGGCGTGACACGCCAAAAACAGACCCGCGAGAAAATCGGCATCCCCGACACCCAATACGGAAGCGAGTTCTGGCAGGACGTCGCCGACGAGGGTCTCGGCGGATACCGCTGAGCTCACGGGCGTTTGACGCCCGACGAAACAACTGAACCTCAGAAAGGGAACCGTGAGCGCACCCACCGCTGACCGTCGCGCGACCGGGGTCTTCTCGCCCACACGAGCGCAGATACCCCAACGCACCCTACGGACCGACCGGTGGTGGCAGGCACCACTATTGACCAATCTGGGGCTCGCGGCGTTCGTCATCTATGCGACGGTCCGGGCGTTCTGGGGAAGTGCGTACTGGGTAGAGGACTACCACTACCTGACGCCCTTCTATTCACCGTGCGTCAGCACGGCGTGCGCGCCCGGATCGAGCCACTTCGGCCAGTGGGTGGGCGAGCTGCCCTGGTTCATCCCGATGGCGTTCATCTCACTGCCGTTCCTGTTGGCCTTCCGGCTTACGTGTTACTACTACCGCAAGGCGTACTACCGGTCGGTGTGGCAGTCACCGACCGCCTGTGCGGTGGCCGAACCGCACGCGAAATACACTGGTGAGACCAAGCTTCCGCTGATCATGCAGAACCTGCACCGGTACTTCTTCTACGCCGCGGTGCTCATCTCACTGGTCAACACCTACGACGCCGTCATGGCGTTCCATTCGCCGTCCGGCTTCGGGTTCGGCCTGGGCAACATCGTCTTGACGGGCAACGTCATCCTGCTGTGGGTCTACACGGTGTCTTGCCACTCGTGCCGGCACGTTACCGGCGGCCGGCTCAAGCACTTCTCCAAACACCCTGTGCGCTACTGGATGTGGACACAGGTGAGCAAGCTCAACACCCGCCACATGCTCTTCGCCTGGATCACGCTGGGCACCCTGGTCCTCACCGACTTCTACGTCATGTTGGTGGCCAGCGGCACCATTTCGGATCTCAGGTTCATCGGCTGAGTCGGCCAGCTGAATTCGTTGGCCGACAAGTACATACACGTACATACACGCGAAAGGGCGAGTGGGGATTTTCATGGGTGAGCTGGAACGGCACTCCTACGACGTTGTCGTGATCGGTGCCGGAGGAGCGGGTCTGCGCGCGGTGATCGAGGCACGCGAACGCGGTCTGCGGGTGGCCGTGGTCACCAAGTCGTTGTTCGGCAAGGCCCACACCGTGATGGCCGAGGGCGGCTGCGCGGCAGCCATGCGCAATGTCAACACCAAGGACTCCTGGCAGGTGCACTTCGGTGACACCATGCGCGGCGGCAAATTCCTCAACAACTGGCGGATGGCCGAACTGCACGCGCAGGAAGCCCCTGACCGGGTGTGGGAGCTGGAAACCTATGGCGCGCTGTTCGACCGGACCAAGGACGGCCGGATCAGCCAGCGCAACTTCGGCGGGCACACCTATCCGCGGTTGGCCCACGTCGGTGACCGCACCGGCCTGGAGATCATCCGCACGCTGCAGCAGAAGATCGTCTCGCTGCAGCAGGAGGACAAGAAGGAACTCGGCGATTACGAGGCCCGGATCAAGGTCTTCCACGAATGCTCCATAACGGACCTGATCAAAGACGGCGACCGGATCGCCGGGGCCTTCGGCTACTACCGCGAGACCGGCAACTTCGTGTTGTTCGAAGCGCCCGCGATCGTGCTGGCCACCGGCGGTATCGGCAAGTCGTTCAAGGTCTCGTCGAACTCCTGGGAGTACACCGGCGACGGCCACGCCCTGGCACTGCGCGCCGGGTCGGGCCTGATCAACATGGAGTTCATCCAGTTCCACCCGACCGGCATGGTCTGGCCGCTCTCGGTCAAGGGCATCCTGGTCACCGAGGGTGTCCGCGGTGACGGCGGGGTGCTCAAGAACTCCGAGGGCAAGCGGTTCATGTTCGACTACATCCCCGCGGTGTTCAAGGGCCAGTACGCCGAGACCGAGGAAGAAGCCGACCAGTGGCTCAAGGACAACGACTCGGCACGACGCACCCCTGACCTGCTCCCCCGCGACGAGGTGGCACGGGCCATCAACTCCGAGGTGAAGGCGGGGCGCGGCTCGCCACACGGCGGTGTGTACCTCGACATCGCCTCCCGCATGCCGACCGAGGAGATCAAGCGCCGGCTGCCGTCGATGTATCACCAGTTCATGGAGCTGGCCGAGGTCGACATCACCAAGGATGAGATGGAAGTCGGCCCGACCTGTCACTACGTGATGGGCGGAATCGAGGTGGATCCCGACACCGGTGGCGCCACCACACCCGGCCTGTTCGCGGCGGGCGAGTGCTCGGGCGGCATGCACGGCTCCAACCGCCTTGGCGGGAACTCACTTTCGGATCTGCTGGTGTTCGGCCGGCGCGCCGGTCTCGGCGCCGCCGACTACGTGGCGACGCTGCCGGAGCGGCCCAAGGTTTCAGAGGCCGCGATCATCGAGGCCACGGAGTTGGCGTTGTCTCCGTTCGAGTCTCACGCGCATCCCGAGAATCCGTACACGCTCCACGCCGAACTCCAGCAGTGCATGAACGACCTGGTCGGCATCATCCGCAAGGCTGAAGAGATCGAGGAAGCTCTGGCCAAGCTCGCCGAGCTCCGCACCCGTGTGCACAACGTCAGCGTCGAGGGCGGTCGCGTCTTCAACCCGGGCTGGCACCTGGCCATCGACATGCGCAACATGCTGCTGGTCAGCGAGTGTGTCGCCAAGGCCGCGCTGGCCCGGACCGAAAGCCGCGGCGGGCACACCCGCGACGACTACCCGGACATGGACGCCAACTGGCGCAACACCCTGCTGGTCTGTCGCGCGACCGGCGACGATCAGGTGGTACCGGACGTGACGGTGACTCCCGAGTCGCAGCTGCCGATGCGGGAGGACCTGCTGGCCACGTTCGAGCTGTCCGAACTCGAAAAGTATTACACCGCACAAGAACTGGCCGAACACCCCGATCGGAAGGGCCGAGCATGAGTGCCTACAACGCGAACCTGCGCGTCTGGCGCGGCGATGACACCGGTGGCGGTTTGGAGGACTACACCGTCGAGGTGAACGACGGCGAGGTGGTGCTCGACATCATCCACCGGCTGCAGGCCACCCAAGCCGGCGATCTGGCGGTGCGGTGGAACTGCAAGGCCGGCAAGTGCGGATCCTGCTCGGCGGAGATCAACGGCCGCCCGCGGCTGATGTGCATGACCCGGATGTCGACGTTCGATCCGTCCGAAACCGTCACTGTGACGCCGCTGCGGACATTCCCGGTGATGCGCGATCTGGTGACCGACGTGTCGTTCAACTACGAAAAAGCCCGCCAGATCCCGTCGTTCACACCACCCAAGGAGCTGCAGCCGGGCGAGTACCGGATGCAGCAGGAGGACGTCGAGCGCAGCCAGGAATTCCGCAAGTGCATCGAGTGCTTCCTGTGCCAGAACGTCTGCCACGTGGTGCGTGACCACGAGGAGAACAAAGAGGCGTTCGCCGGGCCGCGGTTCCACATGCGGATCGCCGAGTTGGACATGCACCCGCTCGACGTTCTCGACCGCAAGGACATGGCCCAGGACGAGTTCGGGCTGGGCTACTGCAACATCACCAAGTGCTGCACCGAGGTGTGCCCGGAAAACATCAAGATCACCGACAACGCGCTGATCCCGATGAAGGAACGGGTCGCCGACCGCAAGTACGACCCGATTGTGTGGTTGGGCAACAAGCTCTTCAGGCGGTAGTTCCTGCGCCGAGCGTGCGCTCAGATCGCGAATTCGTTTCAGAATGCGATCTGAGTGCACGCTCGGTGTTGCTCGAGGCGCGTAGGCTCAAGAAAAGCAGCCAATCAGCGTCGAAAGGCGGCTCCATGAGCATGGGACAGACTCACAGCGTCAACGAGATCCGGACCGCGATCCGGGAACTGTCGGTCCGGGCCGACCTGGCCCGTAAAGAGGGCAGGCCCGGCGACGCCGGCGAGATCGAACAGCGCATCGCCAAGTACCGCGAGGAACTCGCCGCGCGGCCCTGACCTGCAGCAGCCGCGCCCGTTACGCGCCGAGCTTGCGGAACGTGCTGCGGTGGAACACGATTGGCGCCACATCGGCGTTGACCGTGATGTCGCTGACGCGCAGCACCACGATGGTGTGATCCCCGGCCTCCACCAGCTGCTCGATGGCACTCTCCAGCCACACACTGGTTCCGTGGATGAACACCGCGCCGGATTCGCGTGACTCGGTCTCCAACCCGGCGAACCGGTCCCCGGTCTTGGCCGCGAGTGTGCGGGCCGCCTCGTCATGGGATTCGCCGAGCACGCTGATCCCCAGCGACGGCAGGTCCTTGAGCTTGGGCCAGGTGGTCGAGGAGTTCTGAACGCAGAACGACACCAGCGGCGGGTCGAGCGACACCGGCACGAAGGTGCTGGCAGCCAAACCGACCAGGGTGCCCTCTACCTCGGCAGCAATCGCGATGACACCGGACGGAAAGTGGCCGAACGCTTCACGCAGCGACGTCGGGCTCAGTTCTGTTGCACTCATAACACCTCCATCTTCACACAGCGCCGTGTCACACCTGCTCCGCCCGTCCGTAGCCGTGAGCGGCGGCGACGTCCGGGTGCGCTCGCACCCGGCTCTTCCACGCATTGCGCCCGTACACCGCATAGATACGGTCGTTCGACGGGTCGACACTCACGCCCCGGGCGTGGGCCGCGAGTTCGTCGGGCAGCGTCAGCACCGGCAGGCTGGCGTCGAGCCGGGGATTGAAGAAGTACGGCACCGAGATGCGCTCGGCGGTACTCACCCGCACCCGGTGCTCGGTGGCCCGTAGGTAGCCGCCGCTGGCCATCTCGAGCATCTCGCCGATGTTGACGATGAATGCCCCGGGCAGCGGATCGACATCGATGTACGCGCCGTCGCTGCCACGGACCTGCAGACCTCGGGTGCCCGGTTCAGCCAGAAGCAGGGTCAGCACCCCCGCGTCGCGGTGCGCCCCGACCCCCTGGTCGGTCTCGGCCTGCGCCGGGTACCGAACGATCTTGATCAGGGTCGCCGGAGTGTCGGCGAACGCGGCGTCGAACACGCCGGGGTCGGCACCGAGGCCGGCGGCCCAGCACTGCAACAGCACGCGCCCGACCCGGGCGAGTTCGGCATCCCACTGCGCGATGACCTCGGGGAGCTCCGGCAGGCCCGCAGGCCACTGGTTGGGGCCCTGCAGCCGCAGATAGTCCTGATCGGGGTCGGCCAGCGGGGTGCGCTCAGGTCCGATGTCGATCTGTTCGCGCCAATCGACCCGCCCGCCGGTCAGCTCACCACCCAGCCGGGTATAACCGCGGAAATGCGGGCTGTTGGTCATCGCCACCGCATCCTTGGCCGCCTGCGGCAACGCGAACAAGCGGCGGGCGGCGGCCAGCAGCCGGTCCGACAACTCGGTCGGGACCCCGTGCCCGGTCAGGTAGAAGAAGCCCACGTCGTGAGCGACCTGGCGCAGCCGCTCGGGCGCGTCGTTCAGATCGACGACCGGTAAGGCCGTCCGCACAGACGTCACGCGCTCCATCATCGTCGCGACCAGCGGTATCGGCCAGGGTCGCAATCTCGCTGAACACAACCCGGAGCCCGGACGGTAAGTTGGCGCCCATCATGTGGATTCCGCTTCTGGTGATGGCCGCCGCCGTCAGCCTGGAGCCGTTCCGCATCGGCATGACCATCCTGATGCTCAACCGGCCGCGGCCGCTGCTGCAGCTGCTGGCCTTCCTCATCGGCGGTTTCGCCATGGGCACCACCGTCGGAATGATCGTGCTCTTCATCCTGCGGCCCGCCCTGGGGTCGGCCCATTTCACCCTTCCCAGAGTGCAACTGGCGGTCGGCGCACTGGCACTGTTGGCTGCGGCTGTGCTGGCCGCGGGAAGGCCTGCGAGCATGTTCGGGCCGAGACCCGATCGGGAACCCGGACCACTCATGACGCGCTTCCGGCAGGTGTTGGGCGGCCACTCGCTGTGGACGGCAAGTGTTGCAGGCCTTGGTATCGCGCTGCCGTCGGTCGACTATCTCGCCGCGCTCGCGCTCATCGTCGCCTCCGGCGCCGCGGCGGCCACCCAGCTGGGCGCCCTGCTGCTGTTCAACGTGGTGGCGTTCGGGCTCGTTGAGATCCCGCTGATCTCCTACCTGGTGGCCCCGGAGCGCACCCGTGCCGCCCTGTCGGCGCTGCACGAGTGGCTGCAGACCCAACGCCACCGCAAAGTCGCCGCCGTGGTGGCCACCGTCGGCGCGGTGCTGGTCGTCGTGGGGCTCGTCGGCCTGTGATTCGTCAGCCATTCCGCCGGGCTCGATGCAGCGTCGAATTCCTTTGACGGCAAAGCTATCTGACGGACCAACCCGTGCGCTCAGGCGTCCAAGCGGGTGAATTCGTCCTGTCGGTACTGCTCGACACAGGCGGCGCGCCGAACCTTGCCGCTGGTCGTCGTGGGAATCGACCCCGGAGATACCAGGACGAGGTCTCCGACATTCAGCCCGTGCGCATTGGAAATCGCGGAGGTGACGTCGCTCTTGATCTCCTTGAGCCAGTGCACCGCTTCTATCGTGGACTCTCCCCGCTTCTTGACCTCGATCACGGTCACCAGCTTCTCGGTGCTGTTCACCGGAACCGAGATCGCCGCGACCCGGCCGCCGGTGATCTGTTGGACCGTCGCCTCGATGTCCTCGGGGTAGTGGTTGCGGCCGCGGATGATCAGCAGGTCTTTGATGCGCCCGACGACGAACAGATCGCCCTCGGAGACGAAGCCCAGATCACCGGTTTTCAACCACGGTCCGGCAGGAGTACCCGGCGTCGGGTCGGCGAGTGTGGCGCCGAAGCACTGCTGCTCCTCCGGCGACCTGCTCCAGTAGCCGGCTGCGACATTGTCGCCGTGGACCCAGATCTCGCCGACCACGTCCTGCGCGCATTCGGTGTTGGTGTCGACGTCGACGATGCGCACCATCGGTGACTGCGGCAGGCTGTATTTGACCAGCGCAGAGCCGGTTCCGGCCGCACACCGCCGGACCCGGCCCGCTGCCAACTCATCGACATCGAACTGAGCAACCTCCGACGACTCACTCCAGGTACCGGTCGCCACGAATACGGTTGCCTCGGCCAGCCCGTACGACGGTCGCAGCATGTGCTCGCGAAAGTTGAAGTGGGCGAACCTATCTGCGAAGCGTTCCAGGGTGGCCGGCTCGACGCGCTCGGCGCCGTTGATGATGCCCGCCACCCCGCCGAGGTCGAGACCGGCGAGGTCGGCGTCCTTGGTCTTGCGGGAGGCCAGGTCGAAGGCGAAGTTGGGCGCCGCGGAGAAGGCACCCGTGTTCTCCGCGAGTGCTCGTACCCATCTGGCCGGTCGCTCCAGGAACGACACCGGGCTCATCAGGGCCGCGGAGTAGCCGCCCAGGATGGGTGCGCAGACACCTAGCACCAGACCCATGTCGTGGTAGAAGGGCAGCCACGAAACGATGGTCATATTGGACGAGGTCTTGACGTTGGTATCCGCGAACAGGCCGCGCATCAACTGCTCGAAATTCGCTTGAAGGTTGCGGTGGGAGATCATCACCCCGGTGGGCAGCCGGGTCGAGCCGGAGCTGTACTGCAGATACGCCGTGGCGGGGAATTCGGTTGTGCCGCTGTCGAACCCGTCTGGGCCATCGGCATCCAGCTTCAACCCATCGATTGCCACGATCTTCGGCGCCGTGTTCATCCGCGATTGATCCACGTAATCCCCGACGTCCTCGGCGACCGCCGATGTCGTCAGGACAACCGAGGGCTTGGTATCGGTGAAGACCGCGCTCACGCGGTCATGACTCGAGCCGCGGTGGGGCATGGGAAGCGGAACCGCCACCAGGCCGGCCTGCATGGAACCCAGGAACGCCAGGATGTATTCGAGGCCCTGCGGGGCCAGAATCACCGCCCGGTCACCGACCGACCCGTGAAGGCGGACCTCGCGCGCCACCTTCATCGTCCGACGTGACAGCTGCGACCACGTGAGGGTCTCGTCGATGCCCGCGGGATCGACGGCGTAATCAGTGAATGTGAAGGCCACGTCGTCGGGGCGCAGGCTGGCACGCGCATGCAGCATCGAGAGAATTGATGACTGAGGGGTAGGCATCACGTCACGTCCGTAACTCGTCGAATCCATCAGCTCGGAAGGCGCCGTCAGCCGGCGCCGTGGGGGTTCAGCACCGACAACGCAGCATTGGCAAGCTCCGACATGGGATCGGTGCCCCCGCCGAAGGTCGCCTCGTTGGCCGGTGCGGTGACTTCCGCAGGGTCGAACCCGTGCACCGGGTCCACCGTGATCGGCGCCGTCGCCGGATCGTCGTTTCGCGAGTATCCCGCATCGACCATGGGCAGGAGTACCGCGTCCAGTTGGTTGAGTGTGTTCTTGTCATAGCCGAGGTACTTGAAGGGCAACACCAGCGGAAGGTGCTCTTCGGGAACCATGTACGTCGTCGTCGTCGCACCTTTGGAGTTGACCGTCGTCCTGATGTTCTGCGCCGGGACATTGCTCGGATCGGTGAACGCGATCGCGGTGTGACCGGTGGCAAGGCCCGCGATCGCGTTGATCACGCTCATCCAGTTGTCGGGCCGGTCCGGCCAGTCGGCGATGCTGTCGTAGGCGGAGATGTACTGGTCAGTGTGATACTGGCTCTCCACGGGAGCCGGGATCCGGTAGTCCATGAACGGCACGACGCTGCCGACGGGGAAGTTCTGGGTCAGGAAGCTCTCACCGAAGGGATGCTTGGCAATCGGGTCGCCGAATGTCGCGAAGCTCAGTTGGTCCGGCGGCGGAGCAGTCGGGTCACCGGCCAGTCGCGTCTTCACGGCGTTGAGCACGAGCGCTCCCTCGGACAGCCCCATCGCTGTTCCCTTGCCACCATTGCGGATGGCCGCGTCGAGGTTTCCTTCCCCCTCGTCGACCGACTCGCCGATGCTGGGACCGTCGAGACCGATGCCGGGATAGAACTTCTCCCCGAGAGCACCGATCCCCGGGAAGAAACGTTCGAGGGTGTGACCCTGAACCTGACCGGCCGGGTAGTCGACCTTCGTCCGCTTCATGCCGGGGAACCACTTCTCACCCGTCATCCGGATGTACTCGTCGTAGGGGATCCCGAGGACGTGGGCGCCGCCCAGCGCGTACGCGGTTCCTGGGTTCGACGGCGTACCGGCGGCGGGGCCGCCCGGCGGCGGCGTCGGGGCCGGCGTGTCATCGGCCCAGGCATTCCCGAGGACCCCGAAGGATCCTGTGACGCTGGTGGCCATCAACAATGCAAGTCCTGCAAGGAGTTTCTTCATCTCCACGCCCTATCGCCCCGCTTCGTTTCGTAGTCTCACACACATCCCACGTGCGCGCTCACCCGTACTTACGCGCGCAACTTCCTGACTCCTCACGTGCGCACCCTCCCTCCGGCCACCCGCGACGGCCACCAGTTCGCCTTACCGACCAGCGCAGCGATGGCGGGCACCGTGATGGTGCGCACCACGAAGGTGTCCAGCAGGATGCCCACGCCGATCATGAAGCCGCCCTGGACCACTATGCCGATGGACGAGAACATCAGACCCGCCACCGAGGCGGCGAAGATCAGACCCGCCGCGGTGATCACGCCGCCTGTCGAACTCAGCGTGCGGATCACGCCGTACCGCGTGCTGTGCGGCGACTCATCCCGAAGTCGCGACACCATGAGCATGTTGTAGTCGGCACCCACCGCGATCAGCACCACGAAGGCCAGTGGCGGCACACTCCAATGCAATTGCTGGCCAAGGAGATTCTGGAACACCAGGACGCTGATACCGAGTGCCGCGAAGTAGGAGACCACCACGGATCCGACGAGGTACAAGGGTGCGATGAGCGAGCGCAACAGCAACATCAGGATCAGCAGCACCACGATGAGGGTCGCCGTCATGATGAACCGGATGTCCTGCTGGTAGTAATCCCGCGTATCCCGAAGTCCGGCCGGGAATCCGCCCATCGATATCGAGGCGTCGGCCAGCGTGGTGTTCGGCTGGGCACCGCGGGCGATGTCCTGGATCTGGTTGACCTGATCCATCGCCTCAGAACTGAACGGGTTGAGCTTGGTCTGGACCAGATACCGCACCGACCGGCCGTCCGGAGAGACATACGCCGCGGAGGCCTTTTTGAACTCAGGCAGGCCCAATACCTCAGGCGGAATGTTGAATCCCGCCTGCGACGGATCCGTCGCCTCGTTGCGCATCGTCAGCAGGAACGCCGAGGCCTGGTTCAGACCCGCGGAGATGACCTTGATCTGTTTGACGAGTTCATCCACGCCACCGGCCACTTCTCGACTTCCGCCGGCCAGGCGGTTGGCGCCGGACTGCAGATCCTTCAAGCCCGACTGCGGACCGCCCGGCTTGTTCAGCCCCATGGCGTTGACCGCCTTGTTGACGCTGGCCAGGGCCGCATTCAGCTTGGTGACCGTGGAGTTGATCGATTGATTGCCGTCGCCCGCGCCGTTCAGCTGATGGGCGAGATCGTTGATCTCGTTGAGGCTGCCGGAGTTGTTCTCGTCGACCAGCCGCTGAAACTGGATGCGGGTCTCGGCGCAGGACGGGTTGTTGTCGCAGACCGCGTTGTTCTGGAGCGCCGCCAGCACCGGCTCGATCCAGCCGAAGATGTTCTTGACCGCCGACAGGTTGTACCCCATGGCGTTGGAGAGCGCGTTGATGCTCTGCACGAGCTTGGCCGCGGTTGCGACGTCCTTCACCAGTTTGTCGCCGCCGTACTCGCTGCGCGCCGAGGAGAACGTGTCGACCACACTCTGGAGACTGGGCGCGATCTGGTTGATCTGAGCCCGCACGTCGGCGAGGCTGCCGGCCAGCGTATTGGCCCCGTTCGCCAGCCGGTTGAGATCGCCGGAGCGCTGATCGATCTGCTGGGAACCATCGGCCAGCCGGGTACCGACGATGCCCGCCTGGAACGTGGCCCGGAATTCCGCGGGCACCTCGCCCAGGGGACGGCTGATGCCACTGACCAGACCGACATCGGGTAACTGGGCGACGCGCGAAGCCATCTGCTCCAGATCTGCCAGGCCGCGCGGCGTCCGCAGGTCGTGCGGCGACTGGATGAGGATGTATTCGGGAATCGACTGACTGATCGGGAAATGACGTTCGACCGCGGTGTACCCGATCGAACTCGGGGCCGATGCCGCCACGACCTTGCGATCGTCGTAGTTGTACTTGGCGAAGATCGCGGCGCCGGCCAGCAAGGCCAGCACCAGAAGACTGGCGACGAGATGCGGCACCGGACGGCGCACGATGCGGATGCCCGAACGCCGCCAGAACCGGGCGGTGAGTTCGCGCCGCGGCTTCACCCACCCCCGAGGCCCGACCAGCACCAGGATGGCCGGCAGCAGAGTCAGCCCGGCCAGGTACGCGACGGCGATACCGATCGCCGCTGCGATTCCGACTGTCTTGAACACTCCCATCTTGGTGAAGCTCAACAACAGGAAAGTCAGCCCCACCGTCGCGGCGGACGCGGTGATCACCTTCCCGATCGACAGCATCGCCGCCCGGACCGCCTCGTCGAAGTCTTTCCCCGACCGCAGATAGTCGTGATAGCGGCTGATCAGGAACACCGCGTAGTCCGTGCCGGCGCCGGCCATGATCGCGCTCAGAAACACGACTGACTGGTTCGAGACCCCTGCGCCCGTCAGCTCGGAGAACCCCGCCACCAGTGCCTGCGCGATGAGTAGGGACGACCCGATCGTCACCAACGGCAGCAGCATCGTCACCGGACTTCGGTAGACCACCAACAAAACCGCCAGGACCAGTACCGCGATCGCGATCTCGATCGGGAGCCGATCTTTCTCTCCAGCGACGGTGAGGTCGGCGGCGGTGGCCGCGGGACCGGTGAGGTGCACTTGCAGCGGGCTGCCGGCGGTGCTGAGTTTGACGATCTCGGAAACCCGGTTGAACGAGTCGATCGCGCGCGGGGTGCCCAATTCACCAACCAGACCCACCGGCAACACCCAGGTGGTCTTGTCCTTGCTGGTCAGGAACTGTCGCAGTTGCGGGGTGCCGACGAAATCCTGAACGCTCTCGACATCCGTCACGTCGTCGCGCAGCGCGTCCACCAGCTTGCGATAGGTCGCCTCGTCAGAGGGGCCCAGGCCGTCCTCATTGATCAGGGCCACCAGCAGCAGGTCGTTGTTGCCCGACTCGTGAAAGGCCTCGGTCATCTTCTGCGCGGTGACGCTCGACGGTGCATCGCCGGGAAGGATCGCGAGTGGATGCTTCTGGGCCATGTCGCTCAGCGACGGACACGCGAGCGGCAGGGCGACCAGCAGTGCCGCCCAGATCCCGATCACCGCCCAGGGCCACCGCACTACGAAATCGGCTAGCCGTCGCATCTCGCCCTCACCCTCGTACCGCTTCCATGGCAATCGCCCTTTTGCTCGCCGCTACGCGACGCGCCCCCAGTGCCCGCTGTCAGCAACCCTGGAAGACACTGATTTCATCGCCTCCATGTACCGCGTAACCGACTTCTCGGCAACGGGATTGTCCGGATGCATGATCGCCATGACCGTGCCCTCTCCGTACCTGAATATGTAGATCGTCAATTGGTACGAGAACCGGTTGTCGGGGTACATCCCGATGTTGTTCGCGAGGCCCAAGTCACCTGCCGCGAGGATCGCGTTGAGCGGTGCGGCACCACCGTGAAGGAAATTCGAGACCGGAAAGTTCGGCTGCGGCCAATTCAACCACGGCGCCAGCTCGAGTACGCGATAATACGGCACCCTCGCCATATCCAGGCCCGAATCGAAAGATGCCTGTGCGGCTCCGGCCGCGTCGCTGAAAGAGGTCGCCGCGACCGGCACAACAATCGGGATCAACCCTGTAAACCAGCCCTGCGTGTTGAAATTGTCGCTGGCCGTGCGGGAATCTCTCGGCGTGAGTCCGTAATACGTCATCGCACCGGTGAACTCATGCTCGACCAGGCCCAGACAGGCGAACAAGCCGCCGACGAAACGTGCGCCTGCAGCCGCGCAGGCCGCGTCGAAGCGTTCTGTCTGCGCCGTGTCCATCAGGACCATAGAGCTCCAGGCACTGCTGGTCGACTTGTCCGGATTGCCCAGTGGCAGTGGGAATTCCGGAAATCCGTCACCGTTGTTCTCGGCAAAGTCTATCCACGCCTGCACTCCTGGCGACTCCAGGGTCAACGTATCGGTGTATTCCCGTTCACGGACGCAGAAGTCGTCGAAACTGCCGGGTTCGGGCAGCTGAAGAGCATGACCGCTTCCGCTCATCGCGGAATACATGCCATTGGCTTCCATCATCGTCGTGCCGATCAACGTGGCATCCCCGTGCACGTGATCCATGGCCGCGAAGAATGTGAAGTGATCGTCGTTCTGAATAATTCCGAAAGTGAAGCAGCCCCATTCCAAGGGATTGGGTATGCCCACCACATGGGCGTGTATTTCTTCGACGGTCATGTCGCCCTGATCGACCGGTACGAACTCGATATCGTCCGGACTTTCGATCGTTCGCCTAACGAATTTGCCATCATCGGCCTTTTCGAACCAGCTGCGGAATGTGTCGTGCCGACGCAGGTAGGTGTTGACCGCGTGGTCCATGGCCGAGATGTCACACTGGCCGGCCACCTCACAGCTCGCGATGATCTGCCGCGAGAAGTTCAGGCCCGCAGCCTTCCGCTCGCTGTAATTTCGAAGATGTTGACTCTGCATGTAGCTAACTGGCACCGAGCTCACAGGTGCCCGATCGGCCGTTTCCTGAGCGGCAGCCGTCGGATGCCAGGACGTGACCGATCCCGGACTCAACGTCCATTCCTCAAGTGCGCCAACAGTTATCTTCCCGATGCGCAAAGCGTCGCCCTCCCGTTCGGCCGGCTGTGGCCGTGATCACCCGTGGCTGCCAAACATACCCCCGGTCCGCTGGCAACCGCTGCCCCCGCCTCACCGCGGACGCTGCGCCTCACGCGTCACAGGTTCACGTGTAATAGTGCTCTAGTGCCGTCGGGGGGTGGACAATTTTTCGCGTGCGACAAATGTCCGGCGTAGTCACGTTGTGACCGCCGATGCTAGGAGGACAACGGCCATGGGAACCGCTGAACATCCGATCGACAAGAGCCCCCGCTTTGCCATTGTCGGCTACGCGGCGCGCTTTCCCGGCGCACCGGACGCCGACGCGTTCTGGGAGGTATTGCGCGAGGGCCGCGACGCGGTGTCGGAGATACCCGAGGACCGGTGGGACGTCGACGAGTTCTTCGACCCAGAACCAGGCGTACCCGGCAAGGTGGTGACCCGCCGTGCCGGGTTCGTCGACGACGTGACCGGGTTCGACGCGCCGTTCTTCGGCCTGTCGACGCGCGAGGTTCGGTTGATGGACCCGCAACATCGGCTCCTGCTCGAGACGGCATGGCGCGCAGTTGAGCATTCGGGCACTGCGCCAACGGCTTTGGCCGAAACCAACACCGGCGTGTTCGTGGGTTTGGCCACCCACGACTACCTGGGAATGGCGTCCGACGAGCTGACTTACCCCGAGATCGAGGCCTACATGGCCATCGGGACGTCGAACGCCGCCGCTGCGGGCCGGATCAGCTACCGGTTGGGCCTGCAGGGTCCCTCCGTCGCCGTCGACACTGCATGCAGCTCCTCGCTGGTGGCGATCCACCAGGCATGCCAGGCGCTGCGGCTGGGTGAGTGCGACCTCGCGTTGGCGGGCGGTGCGAATGTGCTGCTCACACCGGCCACGATGATCACGTTCTCCAGCGCCCACATGCTCGCCCCCGACGGCCGCTGCAAGACATTCGACGCCGCCGCGGACGGCTATGTGCGCGGTGAGGGCTGCGGCGTCATCGTCATCAAGCGCCTCGAGGACGCGATCCGTGACGGCGACCGAATTCGGGCTGTGATCCGCGGCAGCGCAATCAACCAGGACGGCGCATCCGGCGGGTTGACGGTGCCGAATGGCGTAGCCCAGCAACGGGTTATCACCGACGCCCTGGAACGCTCCGGCCTCAAACCCAGCGAAGTCAACTACCTGGAAGCACACGGCACCGGGACTTCGCTGGGCGACCCGATCGAGGCGCAGGCCGCAGGCGCGGTGCTGGGCGCAGGACGCGAACCCGACCGCCCGCTCTTGATCGGCTCGGCGAAGACGAACATCGGTCACCTGGAAGCGGCCGCGGGCATCGCGGGCGTCATCAAGGTCATCCTGTCGCTCGAGAACGAGATCTTGCCCAAGCACCTCCACTTCGAGAACCCGTCGCCCCACATTCCGTGGGACCGGCTTGCGGTGGAAGTGGTCAAAGAGTCCATCCCCTGGGAACGCAACGGTGAGCCCCGCATCGCCGGCGTCAGCTCATTCGGGTTCGCCGGGACCAATGCGCACGTCATCCTGGAAGAAGCTCCCGAACCGACGGCACGGCCGGCGGCAGAGCCAGGCCCGACCGGGCACCCTGAGAGCAAGCGGTTCAGCATCCTTCCGGTGTCCGCACGGACACCGGAAGCGTTGGTGCAGGTCGCCGACGAGTACCGCAACTGGCTGGGCGCACATCCGGACGCCACCTTGGCGGATGTGTGTCTGACGGCCGGAGTGGGACGCGCACACCTGGAGCACCGCGCCGCATTGGTGGTCAATTCCAGGGAGGCCGCGGTAGAGCTGCTCGGTGCACTCGCGGACGACCGCCCGGCACCCGGTTTGGTTCGCGGGGAATCCCATGACACGCCGAAGACCGCGTGGCTGTTCACCGGCCAGGGCAGCCAGTACCCCGGCATGGCCCGCGAGTTGTTCGACATCGAGCCGGTGTTCGCCGAGACTCTGACTCGCTGCGCGGCGGTGGTCGCCGATGTCCTCGAAAAGCCGCTGCTGGACGTGATTTTCGACCTCGACAGTCCCGACGCCGAAGAGACACTGCGGCAGACCTCCTACGCCCAGCCCGCGCTGTTCGCCCTTGAGATGGGCCTGGCCCGGCTGTGGCAGTCATGGGGCTTCGAACCGGACGTCGTGCTGGGTCACAGCGTCGGCCAGTACTCGGCCGCGTGCGTCGCGGGAGTGTTCAGCCTCGAAGACGGCGCGCGGCTCATGGCCGAACGCGGCCGCCTCTTCGGCAGTTTGCCCGCGGGTGGCCGCATGGTGGCGGTGTTCGCCGGAGCCGAGCGGGTGGAGAGCCTCACCGACGAGTACCCGACACTGTCGGTCGCCGCCTACAACGGGGCCAACACCGTGCTGTCCGGGCCTGCGGACGACCTGGAGCAGGCAGTGGCCAGGTTGACGGCCGACGGCGTTCGGTGTGACTGGCTGGAGACCAGCCACGCATTCCACTCGGCACTGCTGGACCCGATCCTCGACGAGTTCGAGGCGTACGCGAACCGGTTCACTTTCAAAGCACCACAACGGATTCTGATCGACAACCGCACCGGCGCAGCCCTGGGCCGGAGCGTCAAGATGGATGGCGCCTACTGGCGTCGCCACGCACGCCAACCGGTGGAGTTCGCCAAGAGCGTGCGCACCCTCGCGGACCTGAACTGCAAGGTGCTGCTCGAGGTCGGCCCACGTCCGGTGCTGACCGCGACGGCCCTGGGCGCATGGCCCGATCCGGCCACCGCGCCTCGGGTGATCACCTCGCTGCGGCGGAACACCGCCGACCACCGGCAGATCACCGAAGCCGTCGCCGATGCCTACGTGCTGGGCCACCTGCCCGACTTCGGCGCCTTCCGGCAGGCACACGCGCAGAAACTGGACCTTCCGACGTACCCGTTCGAGCACCGCCAGTACTGGTACCGCGACAATCGTGAAGAGCCCAACCAGCAGCAGCATGTGGCCGCCCGCACCCAGGCCATCCGACTGCTCGAGGACGGCCGGATCGAGGAACTCGCAGCCCTGCTCGACGGCGCAGGCGAAGACGATCAGACGTTTGCGGTGCTGACCAAGCTTGCGGCGCAACACAATCAACAACGCTCGACGCAGTCCATCGCGGACGACCGTTACGAGTTCCGATGGGAAAAGGCGGTCACCCCCCTCTCCGGCGCGGAAGCCGGGGACAGTTCCTGGATCCTCATCGGCGACGAGTCCGAAGCCCTCAAGCCTCTGGTGGACACCCTTACCGCGCGTGGGCAGCAGTATCGATTCCTCCAGTTGCCCGCCTCCGACGCCGACGAGGTGCAACTCGCAGCGACGTTGCGCGCCGCGGCAGCCGGTGATTCGACGCTGCGCATCGTGCACGTCGCCGCACTCGACTCCGGCGCCACCCCCTCGATGCGATCACTGCTGCGGATGCAACACCAGGTCCTGGCCGGAACGCGGCGGCTCTTCCGCGCCGCGGTCGCCGCTGACCTGAGGGCGCCCGTCTGGCTCGTCACCCGCGGGGCACAACACGTCACCGAGGCCGACACCGTGACGCCGGAGCAGAGTGCCCTGTGGGGATTCGGCCGCGCCGCGGCCCTCGAGCTTCCTCAGCTGTGGGGCGGTCTGGCCGATCTCTCCGAGGGAACGACCGGCGAATGGTCCGCACTGCTCAATCGGATCCCGACGGCATCCGAATCGGCCGTCAAGGAAGACCAGGTCGCACTGCGGGGCCACGAGGTCTACGTTCCCCGGCTGGTTCGGCCGGTGGACCTACCGAGCGGCAAACCGCTGGAACTACGCGCTGACGCAACGTATCTGGTCACCGGAGGGCTCGGCTCCATCGGGCTCGAGATCGCCGGGTACCTGGCCGCGCACGGCGCCAAGCAACTGGTACTGACCAGCCGGCGCCAGCCCGGCGACACCGCCCAGAAGCGCATCGACGCACTGCGCGACCAGCACGGCTGTGAAATCCGGGTCGCCACGGCCGATGTCGCCGACGCACACGACGTCGCCCGCCTTCTGGCCGGTGTGCGGGCCGACCTGCCACCTTTGGCAGGCATCGTGCACGCCGCGGGCGAGATCGGCACGACTCCGCTGAGTGAGCTCGACGACGCTGAAGTGGATCGGGTCTTTGCCGGGAAGGTCTGGGGCGCCTGGCATCTGAGCGAGGCGGCGGCCGACGAGAAGCTCGACTTCTTCATCAGCACCTCCTCGATCGCCTCGGTGTGGGGCGGATTCGGCCAGACCGCATACAGCGCGGCGAACGCCTTCCTGGACGGCCTTTCCTGGCGGCTGCGTAAGCAGGGCATCGCCGGCACCAGCGTCAACTTCGGTCCGTGGTCGGCGGGTATGGCCGATGCGGAATCCCGTGCACGGCTGGAGCAGCGCGGGATCAAGACGCTGTCGCCCTCCGACGCTCTGGCCGGTCTGGCCGATGTCGTGGCGGCAGCTTCGGCAGATGGCCCCGCCCAAGGAGTGATAGCCCGGATCGACTGGTCGCGCTTCCTGCCGCTCTATCAGCAGGCAGGCCGACGGGCATTCCTGTCCGAGCTGGAACGCGAATTGCCCGCTGCGCTGTCGGGAGCAGCGACTCCGGTCACCGCGTCCGGGAAGACCAAGCTGGTCGAGCAGCTCACGAATGCACCGGTGCAGCAGCGCAAGAAGCTTTTGACCGATTACCTGCGCGACGCCGTGGCAGAGGTGACCCGCGTCGACGCAGCGGAAATCCGTGAGGACGCAGGGTTCTTCGACCTCGGCATGGATTCGCTGATGGCCGTCGAACTGCGCCGCCGCATGGAACAGGGAGTTGGAGCGGAGATCCCGATCACCCTGGTGATGGATTATCCCCGAATCTCCGATGTGGCCGACTACCTGCTCGGTGACGTGCTGGGACTCAGCGAGCAGGCCAAGCCCGCACCGCAACTGGCAGCGGCGGCGACGCGCACCGACGAACCGATCGCGATCGTCGCGGTGTCGTGCCGCTTCCCCGGTGCGCCCGACCCGGAGGCTTTCTGGGACGTACTCTCCGGCGGTGTCGACACGATCCGGGAAGTTCCGGAAGATCGGTTCGACATCGACGAGTTCTTCGACGCGGATCCGGACGCTCCGGGCAAGACCTACACGCGCTTCGGCGGATTCCTCGACGGCATAGACGGATTCGACCCCGAGTTCTTCGGCATCTCCCCGCGTGAGGCCGTCTGGATCGAGCCGCAGCAGCGGCTGATGCTCGAAACGGTCTGGGAGGGCTTGGAAAGAGCGGGATACGCGCCGGCGACCTTGCGCGGCAGCCAGACCGGCATCTTCGTGGGTGTGGCGGCCAACGAGTACGCGCATCTGCTGTCGTCGGAGTCCATCGACAAGATCGAGCCGCACTTCATCACCGGCAACGCCCTCAATGCCATTTCCGGTCGCGTGGCCTTCGCGCTGGGACTCGAGGGACCCGCGGTGGCGATCGACACCGCCTGCAGCTCGGCGTTGGTGGCGGTCCATCAGGCCTGCCAGGCACTGCACTCGGGTGATTGCGACATGGCGTTGGCCGGCGGCGTGAACGTCCTGCTCTCGCCGGTGACCGTCGTCGCCGCATCCCGCGCCAGGATGCTGTCCCCCGTAGGGCGGTGCAAGACGTTCGACGCCTCCGCGGACGGGTATGTGCGCAGCGAAGGCTGTGGAATTCTCGTCCTCAAGCGGTTGAGCGACGCACAACGCGACGGTGATCGGATCTGCGCGGTCATCCCGAGCAGCGGGGTGAACCAGGACGGCGCTTCGAGCGGTTTGACCGTGCCCAATGGTGGTGCGCAGCAACGGCTTATCGGCTCCGTACTGGCCCGCGCAGGGCTGTCCGGCGGCGACGTCGACTACCTCGAGGCGCACGGAACGGGAACTCCGCTGGGTGACCCTATCGAGGTGCAGGCGGCCGCAGCGGCCTACGGCGGCTCACGCGACACGGACCGGCCGTTGCTGATGGGGTCGGTGAAGACCAACATCGGCCACACCGAATCGGCATCGGGGGCAGCAGGTCTGATCAAGGTCGTGTTGTCGTTGCAACACGAGACGTTGCCGCAGAGCCTGCACTTCGACAATCCGTCGCCGCACATCCCGTGGGACTCGCTGCCGGTGCGCGTCGTCGACAAGGCGATTCCGTGGCAGCCCAACGGCAGGCCGCGACGCGCCGGCGTGAGCTCCTTCGGCTTCACTGGCACCAACGCCCATGTGCTGGTCGAGGAGGCGCCCCTGCAACCGGCACCGGCACCGGCCGACGACCTCGCCGATGGAGATCTCGCCGAGGGCGCCGCGCCGGAATCGACGCCGGAAATCCAGCCCGAACAGGTGAATGTGCTGACGCTGTCCGCACGGTCGCCGGAGGCACTCGTCGCGTTGGCGCAGCGTTACGCGACCTGGTTGACCGCGCATCCGGATGCCGACCTCGCGAACTTGTGCCTCACCGCGGGCACCGGCCGTTCGCATTTCGAGCACCGTGCCGCACTGGTGGTGGACTCGGTCGACGATGCGCGCATCTACCTGGAAGATCTGGCCGAGAATCGCACGCGGCCCGGTGTCGTACGCGGCGAGCACTTGAACCAAGTGACCACGGCATGGTTGTTCACGGGACAAGGCAGTCAGTACCCGGGAATGGCCCGTGAACTGTTCGACTCCGAACCGGTTTTCGCGGAAACCGTGAAACGCTGCGCAGACGCGGTCAAGGACATCCTGCCGAGCCCGCTGCTCGAGGTCATTTTCGCCACCGATCGCGAGACCGGCGGCAAGGCCGGAGAGACGTTGCGGCACACCTCCTTTGCCCAGCCGGCGATCTTCGCCGTCGAAATGGGCCTGGCTCGGCTGTGGCAGTCGTGGGGCATCGAACCCGACGTGGTGCTCGGGCACAGCGTGGGCCAGTACGCAGCAGCATGCGTGGCCGGAGTGTTCAGCCTCGAGGACGGTGCGCGGCTCATGGCCGAGCGCGGCCGGCTGTTCGGCAGCCTGCCCGAAGGCGGACGAATGGTGGCTGTCTTCGCCGACCCCAAGCACGTCGAGCAGATCGCCGGCGAGTTTCCCCGGGTGTCGGTCGGCGCCTACAACGGGCCCAACACAGTGCTGTCGGGTCCGGGTGACGATCTCGAGCAGATCGTCGACAAGTTGGGTGACGAGGGAATCCGCTGCACCTGGCTGCAGACAAGCCACGCCTTCCACTCTGAGCTGCTGGACCCGGTGCTCGATGAGTTCGAGTCGTACGCAGCGCAGTTGCAGTTCGCCACCCCGACATTGCCTCTGGTCTGCAACCGCACCGGTAACGTGCTCACGGCCCAGACCCCGCTCGATGCGAAGTACTGGCGCCGACACTCACGCCAACCGGTGCAGTTCGCCGAGAGTGTTCGCACCGTGGCGGCACTGGGTTGCTCGGTGTTGATGGAGATCGGTCCGCAGCCGGTGCTGACCGGGGCTGCGGTCCAGGTCTGGCCGGAGCACCTGCCGGCGCCGCGCGCAATCGTCTCGATGCGTAAGGGCGTGGCCGACCGGCGCCAGATCGCCGACGCGCTGGCCTCGGCCTACGTCGGCGGTCACCGACCCGATTTCACCGCGCTGCATCGTCAGCCCGGTCGCCGGCTCGAATTGCCGACCTATCCGTTCCAGCGTCGGCGCTTCTGGCCCAAGGGAAGCGGCATCGTCGGCTCCGGCATGGACGGTGCCATGGAATCCGGAATTTTGGGCAGTGAAAAAGACCTGGCCTCTGGCGATTCCGTGTACACCAGCAGGTTGTCCGTCAAATCCCAGCCGTGGCTTGCCGACCACGTCATCTACGGCACCGTCGTCGTCCCCGGGGCGACGTACGCGGCCATGGCACTGGCCGCGGTCGGTACCCCGGCACGGGCAAAGGACGTGTTCTTCTACGAGCCGATCATCCTGCCCGAGAAGAGCTCTCGCGAGGTGCAGCTGACGTTGCACCCGCTGGACGACGGCGGTGGGTGGAAGTTCCAGGTGCACAGCCGTCCCTACGGGGACCGGATCGCCGACTGGTCGCTGAACGCCGAAGGCACGGTTGTGAGCGGTCTGGAGGACGCGGCCGAGGCGCCGGCGTCGGAGGACGACCCGGTCGACGAGGCGATCGAGCGCATGAACCGGATGCGCCCGCAGGAACTGTTCGAGACCTTCGCCGACCTGGAACTGTCGTGGGGCCCGAACTGGTCCGGTTCGCTCAAGTCGCTGTGGCTCGGTGAGGGTGAGGCGATCGGCGACATCCTCGTCGGCGCGGAACTCGCCGAACAACTCGGAACAGAGCCGATGCACCCGGTGCTGATGGACCTGTGCACCGGCGTCGCCTTCCCGGCATTCCCGGCACTGTTGGCGGCCGAACAGGGCGTGAACGACCTGTTCCTGCCGCTGCGCTACGGGCAGGTGACGTTGAAGGAGAAGATGCCCCGGCGGTTCTACTGCCGCGCGAAGTGGCACGAGAGCGCCCTGGACAGCGAAACCCAGGTCTTCGATCTCGATTACCTCGATCGAGATGGCCGCTACCTGGGCGGAATTCGGGAGTTCACGGTCAAGCGGGCACCTCGCGAGGCGCTGCTACGCGGCCTCGGCGGTGACGCCACCCGGCTGCTGTACACCCTCGGCTGGGCCGAGGTCCCGGTCCCGGCTTCTGCCGACGAGGCAGTCGACGCAGCGGCAACCGGCACCTGGCTGGTCGCCGGATTCGACGACCTTGCGGGCAAGGTGCCGGGCTGCATCCCGTTCGATCGGAACACCGGTCAGCAACTGGGTGAGGTCCTGACCGAGGCCAAGGAGCGCGGCCTGCCGTTCTCCGGTGTCGTCTGGCGTGCCGCCGCACCGAGTCCGGGAGAGTCGAGCGCTGACGGCCAGGCTCGACTCGAGACCGAGATCGCCAACCTGCTCGGCGCGGTGCACACCGTGCAGGGCGGGGAGATCAAACTGCCCGGCGGACTCTGGATCGTCACCGAGCGGGCGGTCGCCACCGAATCCGGTGAGCCTGTCGATCCCGTACAGGCCGCGCTGTGGGGATTCGGACGCACCACGATCAACGAGGAACCGGCGCTGCGCGCCAAGCTGGTCGATACCGACGGATCACCCGAGGCCGTGCAGGCGCTGGCGAAACTGTTGGCCACACCGGTCGAGGAGCCGGAAATCGCTGTGCGGCAGGGTAAGCTGCTGGCCTCCCGGTTGCTGCCGTGGTCGCGCAGCGGGCATCTCACGGTGCCGCGCGGGAGCGACTACGCCCTGTTGCCCACCGAACGCGGGGCGATCGACAACCTGCGGATCACCGAAAAGGAAGTACCGGCGCCGGACGAGGGCTACGTGCAGGTGCGGGTCGAGGCCGCAGGTCTCAACTTCCGTGACGTGCTCAACGTGCTGGGCCTGTACCCGGGTGACCCCGGACCGATCGGTGGTGACTTCGCCGGTGTTGTCACGCAATTGGGTGAGGGCGTCACCGAAGTCGAGGTGGGCCAGCGGGTCTACGGCTCCATGCAGGGTGCCTTCGCCAGCCGGTTCAACGCGCCGGCGCAGTTCCTGGCACCGATCCCCGACGGGGTCAGCGCGGTCGAGGCCGCCACGATTCCCGCCGCGGCGCTGACGGTCCGGCTCGCATTCGACTGGGCGCAACTGAAGCCGGGCGACAAGGTGCTCATCCACGCCGCCAGTGGTGGTGTGGGACTGGCGGCCATCCAGATGGCGCAGCAGTGCGGTGCCGAGGTCTATGCGACGGCGAGCACCTTCAAGCGGGCAACGGTTCGCAAGCTCGGCGTCAAGTACGTGTATGACTCGCGTACAACTGATTTCGCCGACCAGATCCTGGCGGACACCGGCGGCGCCGGCGTGGACGTGGTGCTCAACAGCCTGACGAGTGAAGGTTTCGTCGAGGCGACCGTGCGCGCCACCGCCAAGAACGGCCGGTTCGCCGAGATCGCCAAGCGCGATATCTGGACCCCGGAGCAGATGGCCGAGGCCCGACCCGACATCGCGTACGAGATCGTCGCGTTGGACACGGTGATGTTCCAAGAGCCCGAACGCATTCGCACCTTGCTGACCGAGGTGTCGGACGGATTGGCCAAGGGACAATGGACGCCACTGCCCGCCGAGATCTACCCGCTGACGGAGGCCAGGACGGCGTTCCGGCGCATGCAGCAGGCCCGGCACATCGGCAAGATCGTGTGCCAGATGCCGAACCCGCTTGCACCGCGCCCGGATCGGACGTACCTGATCACCGGTGGCCTGGGTGCGATCGGTCTGCACACGGCTGCGTATCTGGCCCAGCTGGGCGCCGGTGACATCGTGTTGACCAGCCGCCGGGCACCCGATGCGGACGCTCAGCGGTTGATCGAGGAGATCACCGAGCGTTACAAGACCCGCATCCACGTCTTCGCCGCCGATGTCGGCGAGGAGTCCGAAGTGGTGAAGCTCCTCGAGCGGATCCGCGCCGAATTGCCCCCGCTCGCCGGTGTGGCACATCTGGCGGGTGTGCTCGATGACGCGCTGCTGGGCCAGCAGAGTGTGGAGCGATTCCGGACCACCCTGGCGCCCAAGGCCTTCGGCGCCGAGTACCTGGACAGGTTGACGAAAGACGACGAGCTGGACTTCTTCATCGTGTCCTCCTCGGTGTCCAGCTTGTTCGGTTCACCCGGTCAGTCCAACTACGCGACCGCCAACGCGTTGCTCGACGGTCTGATCGCGCAGCGTAGGTCTCAGGGCCTGCCGGCCACGGGGATCAACTTCGGTCCCTGGGGCCAGGGCGGCATGGCCTCCTCGGAGGCGGCGACCGCGAATATCAGTGCACAGGGCCTGATTCCGCTGGAGCCGTCGGCGGCGCTGAGTGCCCTGTCCGAGGCCATCGCCAACGGAACCGGCCAGGCCACCGTCATCAAGGCGAACTGGCAGCGGGCCGCCAAGGTGCTGGGCAGTCAGCGGCCGCCGATCCTCGACCTGGTGTTGCCGAGTGCCGTCGGCGAGGTCGTCGGTGACAGCGAGGTTCTCAAGCAGCTGCTCGAGATCCCGGTGCCACAGCGTGCCGGGTTCGTGACCGAGTTCCTGCAGAAGGAAGTGCAGAACTTCCTGCGGCTCGCCTCACCGCCTGCCGCGACCAGTCGGTTCCTGGATCTCGGCACGGACTCGCTGATGGCGATCGAACTCCGCAACCGGCTGCACACTCAGTTCGGCGGCAAGTTCACGCTCAACGCCACCGCGGTGTTCGACTACCCGACCATCGGCGGGCTCGCCGAATACCTCGTCGGTCAGCTGCCCGACGCGGAATCGGCGGAGTCACCGACGGATTCCCCGGACGCACCAGCGGAGTCGACGGAATCGCCGGAGGCGTCACAGCAGGAGGCTCAGGAGGAGTCCGCCGCAGAGGCGCCCTCCGACCCCGAGCCGCAGGCTGACGCGGCCGAGACCACCTAGCGCGACAAGACGCAAAACTGCCCCTTTTCACACGAAAAGGGGCAGTCTTGCGTCTGCTCGGCGATCGGGAGGATCAGATCCAGCGGGTGGCCTCGACCTCAGGAGGAAGCGGTGGGTGCAACGGCACGTCGAGTCCGTCGTAGATACCGGGCTTCTGGGTGGCCAGCCAGTCGATCGCGCCGAGCAGGCGGTTGGCCGCGGTGGTGTTGCCGCCATCGGCCCGGGTGCCACCCGGCACGTCGGCGCGCACCACGATGCTCAGCTGTGGATCGCCGTCGACGATCACCCGGTGGTCGCCGACGCCTTCGTCCGGCTGCGGCCAGTCCGGCGCGCAGGCGGGGTCGATGCGGGTGATGTGTTCGATGACGACCCGCTCGACACCGTTGGCCCATCCGATGACCTGCAACCGGAACGCGCCCTGCGTGCCGGCCTCGAACCGGCCCATGACGTTGTCGACGGCCTCGGTCAGCGGCAGCCGTTCGACCGTCTCGGTGATGTCGTCGATCTCCAGTCCGAGGCCGCGGCCGATCAGCCGGACGTTGCCGCCCCACACCATGGTGGGGATGGACGGCAGCAGCATCATCGGGGTCTCGTCCATCGACCCGCCGAAACCGCACAGCACCCGCACCGAATGCGGTTGGTTGTAAGTGGAGTAGTCGAAGATCTCCTGACACCGGATGGTTCGGACCCGGGTACACAGTCCGGCCGCGATCACGGCGAGGGCGTCATTGCCCCAGCCCGGGTCCACACCGCTGACCAGAAGTGCGGAGTTTCCGGCCACCGCGGCCTCGGTGAGCCGGTCGACCCACTCCGCCGGAGCCGAGGCCGGGTCGTAGAGCGAGTAGAGCGACGGTGTCACCACCTGTTTGCCCGCCCGCAGGCACCGTTCGATCTCGACGATGGCCTCCTCAGGCCGGATATCGCCGGAGGACATATAGGCGACGGCATCGCACTGGGCGAGCGCCGCGTCCACGTCGGTGGTGGCGCTGACACCGGTGAGGCCGTCGAGCTTGGCGAATGTCGCGGCGTCACGACCAGCCTTGTCCGGGGATGACGTGATGACAGCAGCCAGTTCCAGGCCCGGGAATGCAGTGGCCGACCTGATGGCCGTCGCACCCATGTTCCCCGTACCCCACACCGCGATTCGACGCATCCGCCCACCCTAAGTGGTGATATTCGTGAGGATCGTCACAATCCGATAACACTGCTGGTCAGCCGCGTTTTGCACGGGAGGTACAGAGGTCGATCAACCACTGGGTTGGTTAGCTTCCAGAAATTGCTCAGAGTCTCTTTGCGTTGAAGTTACCGAACGGTATAGTTAGCCGCAGTTACTGGTGGGTAACTTATCCAAAGTACCCAACCTCAGGTGGCATTCCACAAGGAGGAAAAGTGAGCCACTACAAGAGCAATGTCCGTGACCAGGTCTTTAACCTGTTCGATGTCTTCGGGATCGACAAGGTGCTCGGCACCGGTGCGTTCGCGGACCTCGACCAGGATTCGGCCCGTGAGATGCTCGCGGAGATCGCCCGGCTGGCTGAAGGCCCCATCGCCGAGTCGTTCGCCGACGGTGACCGCAATCCCCCGGTGTTCGACCCCACGACCCACAGCGTCAAGCTGCCCGAGGCCTTCAAGAAGTCGATGCGCGCACTCCTCGACGGTGGCTGGGACAAGGTCGGCCTCTCCGAGGAACTCGGCGGCATGCCGGTGCCTCGCGCCCTGCAGTGGGCCCTGATCGAGCACATCCTCGGCGCCAACCCCGCGGCCTACATGTACGCGATGGGCGCGGGCATGTGCGAGATCTTCTACAACAACGCCACTGACGAGCAGAAGAAGTGGGCCGTGCTGGGCGCGGAGCGCGGTTGGGGCGCCACCATGGTGCTCACCGAGCCCGACGCCGGTTCGGACGTCGGCGCCGGCCGCACCAAGGCCGTCAAGCAGGAGGACGGCTCCTGGCACATCGACGGCGTGAAGCGGTTCATCACCTCCGCCGACTCCGACGATCTGTTCGAGAACATCATGCACCTGGTGCTGGCCCGCCCCGAGGGCGCAGGCCCGGGCACCAAGGGTCTGTCGCTGTTCTTCGTGCCGAAGTTCCTCTTCGACTTCGAGACCGGTGAGCTGGGCGAGCGCAACGGCGCCTTCGTCACCAACGTCGAGCACAAGATGGGCCTCAAGGTCTCCACCACCTGTGAGCTGACCTTCGGCCAGCACGGTGTCCCCGCCAAGGGCTGGCTGGTCGGCGAGGTACACAACGGCATCGCGCAGATGTTCGACGTCATCGAGCAGGCCCGAATGATGGTGGGCACCAAGGCCATCGCGACCCTGTCGACCGGTTACCTCAACGCTCTCGAGTACGCCAAGGAGCGCGTGCAGGGTGCCGACCTGACCCAGATGATGGACAAGACCGCCCCGCGCGTCACCATCACCCATCACCCCGACGTGCGTCGCAGCCTGATGACGCAGAAGGCCTACGCCGAGGGACTGCGCGCGCTGTACATCTACACCGCGACGTTCCAAGATGTCGAGGTCGCCAAGGCCGTGCACGGCATCGAGGGCGAGCTGGCGCACAAGGTCAACGACCTGCTGCTCCCGATCGTCAAGGGTGTCGGCTCCGAGCGCGCATACGAGAAGCTGACCGAGAGTCTGCAGACCTTCGGTGGCTCCGGCTTCCTGCAGGACTACCCGGTCGAGCAGTACATCCGCGACGCCAAGATCGACTCGCTGTACGAGGGCACCACCGCCATCCAGGCGCAGGACTTCTTCTTCCGCAAGATCGTCCGCGACAAGGGTCAGGCGCTGGCATTCGTGGCCGGTGAGATCGAGCAGTTCATCAAGAACGAGACCGGCAACGGCCGCCTCAAGACCGAGCGCGAGCTGCTGGCCACCGCCCTGGCCGACGTCCAGGGCATGGCCGCCACCCTCACCGGCTACCTGATGGCCGCGCAGGAGGATGCCGCCAGCATCTACAAGGTGGGCCTCGGTTCGGTCCGCTTCCTGATGGCGGTCGGCGACCTGCTGCTCGGCTGGCTGCTGGCCCGCCAGGCCGCGGTTGCGATCGAGAAGCTCGACGCAGGGGCCACCGGCGAGGACCGCACCTACCTCGAGGGCAAGATCGGCGCCGCATCGTTCTTCGCCAAGAACATGCTGCCGCTGCTCACCAGCACCCGTCAGGTCATCGAGACCATCGACAACGAGGTGATGGAGCTCGACGAGGCTGCGTTCTAAGAAGCTGCCAACGATGAGGCCCCGGGTTCGCCCGGGGCCTCATTGCATTTGGGAGACAGGCAAACTGGTTCCATGACCGAAGCCCGTGGCATCCTGCTGGTCGTGTCGCTGATGGCGACCACAGCACTGACCCTCGCTCTGGGGATCACCGATCCGGCCGCACCGATGTCCTACCCGACCAAGTTTCTCGTGTGGAACCTGGTGCTGGCATGGATCCCGATGGTCGTCGCGATCGCGTTCGATCTGGTCGAGCGCCGGTTGTGGCTGCTGCCACTGGGTCTGGCGTGGTTGGCGTTCCTGCCCAATGCGCCCTATCTCGTGACTGATCTCGTCCACCTCGGCGAGGGCTACGAACTGTGGCGCCACGTGCTGCAGTACGGGTTCGCCGCGTGGACCGGGATCCTGCTCGGCGTCGTGTCTCTCCTGCTCGTGCATCAGCGCATCGACGACGAGTTCGGCGTGTTCTGGGGCTGGTTGGCCGCCGTCCTGTCCGTTACGGCGTGCGCGGTCGGCGTGGTCATCGGACGGTTCCAGCGCTGGAACTCCTGGGATCTGGTAACCCAGCCGGACGCGGTGGTCGCGGCGACGTTCGACTGGATGCGCTCACCGCTGTCCTACGTGCAGTCGACGGGCGTGGCGATAGCGGTCGCGGCTTTCTTCGGGTTGGCCTATCTGACGATCTGGGCACTCAACGGATTGAATGTGCGCAGATAGTGTTCTGATTGTTATCGAGGTTTATCCCATTTGCCACATGGGTAACTCCTGTATCAGCGGAGCAAACCCGCGACCGCACTGAAACAGAAAGAGGCGAATGGATCGTCACCATGAACACCGTCCTATATTTCAGCGTCTATGGCGCCGTCTATGAAACCCGGGCCTACACCACTGCTGATATCAACCAACTTGTCCACGACCACGGGCTGCACTGCCTGACCTCCGCCGATCGGCAGTTCGACTTCTGGTTCAGCCCGTCGGCACACTCGTGCCAGCGTCACGTGAATCGGAAGGCAACCGAACTCCTGCTGGCCACAACAGCTTTCACCCCCAAGACAGTTCCTCTGCTGCGTGGATGTGTCGTCGTCGCCACACACGACGCCGACGGTGAACTCGACGGGCTGAGCTGGCAGCAACTGGATCGCCTGGCCCGCCGTGACCGCTCACTGACCAAGCAGCAAAGACGTGCGCTCGGCCGGCACATCAACCGCGCCGACAGCCGCCGAAACGACCCGCTCACCCCTGCCGCACGCTGCGACGGGTCGCACCACGTCGCGGTCAGCCGCGTCCGCGCGACCAGCCGGCGGGCCTGGTCCGAATGACCGGGCAGAACGCTGCTGGCGGTCCGACGCTCAGAAGCGGGTCAGGCTGGGCATCAACACATCGTCGACGAGCGTGCGAACCCTGGCCTCGGTCGGCGGACGTCCGCGGATGAGGGACCGGAGCACCAGATACCCCGGCAGCACGCGGACTGCGTTGAGGTGTCCTGACAGCCAACGGGTTTACCTCGTTTGTCATATGGGCATCCCGGTCGCGACGAGTAATCCATCCATCGGTCGTCCTCCGTCGGCCGGCTTCGGGCCGGCTCTGGCATCTTGCGAGGAGAACCCGTGACAGATCCGCCGCTCCCCGCTAGCGCTTTGCGAGTTCTGGTTACCGGCGCGACCGGATACATCGGCGGCCGCCTGGTTCCTCGGTTGAGACAGGCCGGCCACCGGGTGCGGGCAATGGCCCGCAACCCCGACAAGATCAGCGACGTGCCCTGGGCATCGGATGTGGAAGTCGTTCGCGGCGATCTCACCGAGCCGGACACGCTCGACGACGCCTGCCGCGACATCGACGTCGTCTACTATCTCGTGCACTCGATGAACGCAGGCGGAGAGTTCATCGAATCCGAGAGGCGCAGCGCCGAGAACCTCGTCAGTGCCGCCCAACGCGCCGGAGTGCGACGCATCGTCTATCTCGGCGGCTTGCATTCGGAATCGGATCGACTGTCGATGCATTTGCGCTCACGCGGCCAGGTCGGGGAGATACTGCTGAACTCAGGCATCCCCACCCTGGTCCTGCAGGCAGGCGTGGTCATCGGTTCCGGGTCGGCGTCTTTCGAGATGATCCGGCATCTGACCAACAGGCTGCCTGTCATGACCACGCCGCGCTGGGTCAACAACCGCATACAGCCCATTGCGGTGCGTGATGTCATGTACTACCTGTTGGAAGCCGCCACCGCGGAACTTCCGCAGAGCCGCGCCTACGACATCGGTGGCCCCGACGTCTTGCAGTACGGCGAAATGATGCAAATCTATGCCGACGTCGCCGGCCTGGCTCGACGACGGATTCTCGTACTCCCCGTTCTCACACCGAAACTCGCCGGACTGTGGATCGGGCTGGTCACCCCTGTGCCCCCGAAAATCGGGCGCGCCCTGATCGAATCCCTGAGCACCGATGCCGTTGCCGCTGAGCACGACATCGATTCGATCATCGCGCCGCCGCCGGCAGGGGCGACCCCATATCGGGAGGCCGTTGCACTCGCACTCCGTCGCATCGAAACCGGCGAAGTCGAAACCACGTGGGCCAACGCGTCTCCGACCGGTGCACCCGCCGACCCACTGCCCTCTGATCCCAGCTGGGCCGGCGAAGTGATCTACACAGATGAGCGCAGCCTCGACTGCAACGCAACGATCGAGCACGTGTGGGAGGTTGTCGAGGGCGTCGGTGGTGAAAACGGTTGGTACTCGTTTCCGCTGGCCTGGACCATTCGCGGATGGCTGGATCGACTTGCCGGGGGCGTGGGCCTGTCTCGCGGTCGCCGCAACCCTCACTCCCTGCACACCGGTGATGCCCTGGACTTCTGGCGCGTCGAACGCATCCAGCGGCCGCACTTGTTGAGGTTGCGTGCAGAGATGCGCACGCCCGGCAATGCCTGGCTCGAATGGCGACTCGAACCTCGCGGCAAGCACGCCACCCGACTGCACCAGCGTGCCATCTTTTTCCCGAAAGGTCTTGCGGGACGGGCCTATTGGTACTCGCTCATGCCGTTCCACGGCATCATCTTCACAGGCATGATCAACAACATAGGCGTCGCCGCCCAGAACGGATCCATGAACCGCGGTCTGGCAGCAGCGGAAGATGACGAGTCATAACCCCTGCGTCGACGTCGGCATCGGATCGATAATGGTCATTTCGAATCTGCCCCGGACAGCCTAACCGGAGTAACAGAGCTCAGAAGCGGGTCAGGCTGGGCATCAACACATCGTCGACGAGCGCGCGAACCGTCGCCTCGGTCGGCGGACGTCCGGGGATGAGGGACCGGAACACCAGATACCCCGGCAGCACGTCCCACAGCTCGTCGTGGATGGCCGCGGCCTCGATCTCGCCCCGCTCCACCGCATTGGCCAGAACATCGGCCATCAGTTTCTTGCGCTGTAGCACGAACTGACTCTGCAGGGCCGCACTCAACTCCGGGCTGTGCGCCACCTCGGACATGATCGCGCTCATCGTGCTTCCGTGTTCGCGTGCCTGTGCACACACCGAAGCCCCGATGCTGAGCAGGTCGGTGCGTAGCGAGCCGGTGCGGGGCGGGACCAGCTGGACCCGGGTGCCCTCGATGAAGGCCGCCAGCACGAGCTCGGTCTTCGAGGGCCACCGGCGGTAAATGGTGGCCTTGCTGGACTTGGCTTCGGTCGCAACGGCTTCCACGGTCAACCGGTCGTAGCCGTGCTGCTGCAACAGCCGCAGCGTCACCGCCAGCAGCTCGGCCTCGCGCTCAGTCCACTGCGACGCCGGAGCCGGCGGTGACACGTCGTGCGTCGAAGCGGAAGCCACGCGGGGAAACCTTTCGGTAGCGGGAGCCGATGTCCATCGGCCGTAAGTCTTGCCCCCTCGAGGATAGTACCGTACGGTACCGTTCAGATACTTGGTACGGCCAAAGACATCCGCCTCAAGGCGCGCGGGGCGCCCGTTGTCGAAAGGCTCTGAGATGCAGGGGATCTCGGTAGGAAGCCTGGTCAGGCGGCGCTGGACGGTGATCGTTGCCGTGCTGGTGGTGGCGGTCGTCGCCTTCACCGTCGACCGGTTGCACGGCATATTCGGTTCCGACAACGAGGTGTCGCGGCCCAGCGCTGACACCCTGGAGAACACCGGCTACAACCCGAAACGGGTTCTCTTCGAAGTGTTCGGATCACCCGGTTCGGTCGCCACCATCAACTACCTGGACATCGACGCACAACCCCAGCGGGTCGACGATGTGGCCTTGCCATGGTCACAAACCCTGGTCACAGACGACCCGACGCTGTTCGCCGACCTCAGGGCACAAGGGGACGGCGAGACCATCGGGTGCCGCATCACCGTCAATGGCGTGGTCAAGGACGAAAGGTCCACGAGCAACGTGAACGGTTACATCGCCTGCTTGGACAAGTCCGCATGAGCAGCCGGCACGCCGAAGATGAAGTCGTCGGCTCCAGGACGGCCTGGACCATCCGCGTGCTCGCCGTACCGATCGTGCTCATCTGGCTCGCCATCGCCGCACTGACGAACATCCTTGTGCCGCAGCTGGAAGTGGTCGGAGCAGCACGCTCTGTGGGACTGAACGCGCCCGACGCGCCATCGACCGTGGCGATGCGACACATCGGCCAGGTCTTCGACGAGTTCAACTCCGACAGCGCGGCCATGATCGTGCTCGAGGGCGACCAGCCTCTCGGCGATGACGCCCACCGCTTCTACGACACCCTGGTGAAACGGCTGGCCGAGGACACCAAGCACGTCGAGCACATCCAGGACTTCTGGGGTGACCCGCTCACGGCCGGCGGATCGCAGAGCAAGGACGGCAAAGCAGCTCTGGTGCAGGTGTACCTGGCCGGTAACCAGGGTGAAGCGCTGTCCAACCAATCGGTCGACGCCATCCGCGAGATCGTGGCCAGCGTCCCGCCACCGCCCGGGGTCAAGGCCTACGTGACCGGCGCCGCACCGCTCATCACCGACAACTTCGAGGTGGGCAGCGAGGGCACCGAAAAGGTCACCGGCATAACCTTCTTGGTGATCGCGGTGATGCTGCTCGTCGTCTACCGATCCCTCGTCACGATGCTCCTCATGCTCGTCACGGTCCTCATCGAACTGGCGGCCGCTCGAGGCGTCGTCGCCGCGCTCGCGCACTCCGGGGTCATCGGCCTGTCCACCTACTCGACGAACCTGCTGACCCTGCTGGCGATCGCCGCGGGCACGGACTACGGCATCTTCATCGTCGGCCGCTATCACGAAGCACGAAGCCGTGGAATGGACCGGGAAGCCGCGTACTACGACATGTTTCGCGGTACCGTGCACGTCATCGTCGGCTCCGGGCTGACCATCGCCGGCGCCGTGGCCTGCCTGCACTTCACCCGACTGCCCTACTTCCAGACCCTGGGCATACCCGCCGCCATCGGCGTGCTCGTGACGCTGGTGGCCGCGCTGACGCTGGGGCCCGCCGTACTGACCATCGGCAGCCGGTTCGGACTCCTTGAGCCGAAACGCAATCCACGCGCACCGCGATGGCGCCGCATCGGCACCGCGATCGTGCGTTGGCCCGGCCCCATCCTGGTGGTGTCGTGCCTGATCGCGCTCGTCGGTCTCCTCGCCCTGCCGGGATACAAGACCAGCTACGACGGCCGTCCCTACCTACCTGAATCAGCACCGGCGAACGTCGGTTACGCAGCCGCGACGCGCCACTTCTCCGAGGCCAGGCTGAATCCCGAGCTACTGATGGTCGAAGCCGACCACGACATGCGGACGCCCGCAGACATGCTGGTACTCGAACGCATCGCCAAGGCCGTTCTGCACACCCGCGGCATTGCCCTCGTCCAGTCGATCACCCGACCGCTGGGCACGCCGATCAAGCACAGCTCCATCCCATTTCAGATCAGTGCGCAAAGCGCCAGCCAGATCATGAATTTGGGTTACCAGCAGGACCGCGCCGCCGATCTGCTCAAGCAGGCCAACGAGCTGTCGAACACGATCAACATCCTCAAGCAGCAGGTCGCGTTGCAGCAGGCCAGTGCTGCCGCCACCCACGAGCAGACCCAGGCCTTCCACGACACCGTCGCGATCGTGAACGACCTGCGCGACAAGATCGCCAACTTCGACGATCAGTTCCGCCCGCTGCGCAACTACTTCTACTGGGAACCGCACTGCTTCGACATCCCCATGTGCGCGGCGCTGAGGTCGGTGTTCGACGCACTCGACGGCATCGACAAGCTCAGCGACCAGTTCGGCCAGATCACAGCGAGTTTGGACAAGCTCGACGCCCTCCAGCCGAAACTCGTGGCGCTGCTCCCACCGCAGATCGCCATCCAGGAGAGAAACCGTG
This sequence comes from Mycolicibacterium nivoides, assembly GCF_003855255.1. NCBI lineage: Bacteria > Bacillati > Actinomycetota > Actinomycetes > Mycobacteriales > Mycobacteriaceae > Mycobacterium > Mycolicibacterium nivoides. Next base: position 6,177,159 of record NZ_CP034072.1, read on the forward strand.
ACCTGACCCTGTCCAACTACGCCACCACGTCCGGGACCAACTCGCAGTCCCAGGAAGCCCTCGAGAATTCGACCGCGATGGGACAGGCCTTCGACTCCGCCAAGAACGACGACTCGTTCTATCTGCCGCCGGAGGCCTTCGACAATCCCGACTTCAAACGCGGCCTGAAACTGTTCATGTCACCCGACGGCAAAGCTGCCCGCATGATCATCACTCATGAGGGCACCCCCGCTACGCCCGAAGGCATCTCACACATCGACGCGATCAAGGACTCCGCGTTCGACGCGATCAAGGCCACTCCCCTGTCCGACGCCAAGATCTATGTGGCGGGAACCGCCTCGGCATACAAGGACATTCAGGACGGCGCCAAATACGACCTGCTCATCGCCGCGTTGGCCGCGATCAGCCTCATCCTGCTCATCATGATGTTCATCACCCGCAGCCTGGTCGCCGCAATGGTCATCGTCGGGACGGTCGTGCTGTCGTTGGGAGCGTCGTTCGGCCTGTCGGTCCTGGTGTGGCAGTACATCTTCGGCATCCAGTTGTACTGGATCGTGCTGGCACTGGCGATCATCCTGCTACTGGCGGTCGGAGCGGACTACAACCTGCTACTGATATCCCGGTTCCAGGAGGAGATCGGGGCAGGGCTGAAGACCGGCGTCATCCGCGCCATGGCCGGGACCGGCCGGGTGGTGACCGCCGCCGGCCTGGTGTTCGCGGCCACCATGTCCTCGTTCATCTTCAGCGATCTCATCGTGCTCGGCCAGATCGGCACCACGATCGGCCTCGGCCTGCTCTTCGACACCCTGATCGTGCGGTCGTTCATGACACCGTCCATCGCGGCGCTACTCGGCCGGTGGTTCTGGTGGCCACAGATCGTGCGGCCCCGCCCGGCCAGCCGCATGTTGCGTCCCTATGGTTCGCGCACCTCGGTACGCGAACTGCTCGAACCAGAACCAGAACCCGAGTCGAAGGCCGAGGCTGGGGCGACCACCTGAGGCTGAGCGTTGCCCGGCGAGCAGACACATATGTACCCGAAAACAGGTGATCTGCGGTACATATGCGTCTGCTCGGCCACGAAACTTGGTCTAGGAGTTCAGGTAGGTGACGACCGCCAGCACGCGGCGGTGATGCGCGGTCGACGGCGGCAGGTCGAGCTTGGTGAAGATACTGCCGATGTGTTTCTCCACGGCACGCTCGGAGACCGAAAGATGTTCGGCCAGGGCACTGTTCGAGTGCCCCTCGGCCATCAGGGCGAGAACCTCACGCTCGCGGGGAGTCAACCGGGCCAGCGCATCACCGCTGCGCCGGGTTCCCATCAGCTGGCGCACCACTTCCGGATCCAGCGCGGTGCCGCCGGCGGCGACGCGCCGCACCGCGGCGTCGAACTCGCCGATGTCGGCCACCCGGTCCTTGAGCAGATAGCCCACCCCTTCCGGATTCCCGGCCAACAACTCGGCGGCATAACGAGTCTCGACCCACTGTGAGAACACCAGCACACCGACATGCGGATGCGAGCGCCGCAACGAGACTGCAGCGATCAGCCCCTCGTCGGTGAAGGTCGGCGGCATGCGGATGTCGATGACGAACACCTCCGGCCGCAGCGTTTCGGCGATCTCCCGGATCTGGTCGGCCGTGCCCACCTTGGCCACGACATCGTGCCCGCGTTCGACGAGCAACTGGGTCAGGCCGTCACGCAGGATTGCATTGTCCTCGGCGATCGCCAGCCGGGTCACCGCTGTGCTCCCGACGGTACGACGGCAGTCACCGTGGTGGGCCCGCCGGCGGGACTGTCGATGTCCAGCCGGCCGTCAACCATCCGCAGCCGATCCGCCAGTCCGGTCAACCCCGAGCCGTTGGCGGGCTCCACCCCACCTGACCCGTTGTCCGCCACGGTGATCCGCAATTCGTCGGCATCGCTGTGCAGCCGCACCGTGGCCTGAGTGGCACCGGAATGCTTCGATACGTTGGCGAGCAACTCGGCAACACAGAAGTACGCCAGCGTCTCCACACCCAACGACGGCCGCACGGCGAGATCGTCGACCAGCTCGACGGGGATCGGGTTACGCGCCACCAATGTCTGCACAGCCGGCACCAGGCCGAGATCCAATGCAGGCGGCCGGATTCCGCGGACCAGGTCACGCAGTTCGGTCAGGGTGTCCTTGGTGTTCGCCAGTGCATCGGAGACCAGTCGCCGGGCCCGATCGGCCTTGTCGGGGTCGGCCAGCTGTTCCTCGGCGCGCGCCAGCGTCATCGCCACCGCGATCAGCCTGGCCTGGGTTCCGTCGTGCAGATCACGCTCGACGCGGCGCAGCGTCGCTGCCGAATCGTCGACGACATCGGCACGGGCCCGCTCCAGTTCGCCGACCCGGCGGTCGCGGTCGTTCGGGGCGAGCAGCGCTTCGGCCAGCCAGACATGGGCACGCCCGATACCGATCATGACCCACGCCAACAGATACAGCGCGAGCAGTCCACCCGCCGACAGCAGTAGGTAGATACCGAGGGAGTCCACGGGTTCGTCGAAGCTGACGATCGCTTCTCCCGTGATCGCCCAGATCACCGGGGAGACCACCAGGACCGCCGAAATCACGACTCCCAGCACGACCCCGTATCCGAGAGGTGTCATCACGATGCTCTGCAGCAGAAGGAAACCCAGGCTGCGCCAGCCGACACCGTCTGTCAGCGCAGCGGCCACGGTCTGGGGCCAGCTGGCCTGCCGGGCGAACGGCGCCGGCGGGTCGATGGTGACGCCGACCAGCCGGGCCAGCAACCGGTACAGCGCGTTCCACCGTCGTCCCGACAGCACCACGAGCGCCAGCAGCGGTATGCCGACCAGGGTGATGAGCAACAGCCCCGAAGTCAGGCCGGTCACGAACAGGTAGACCACGCCGACGAGTGCCAGGACGCTCACCAGCAGGAAATAGAGATAGCCACGGCCCGCCGCCGCGGTGAACGGGGTTCTCAGTGTTCGGCGCCGGCCTTCGGGTGCGGAGGTAGAGGTGATTGCGGTGGTGGTCACGGTCATCATCGTTGCCGGATACGTTGGCACCGGGCGATGGTGCTGTCCAGCCAATATGGGGTGTGGCTGGCCACACCGTCAGCTGTCGAGTGAACGCAGCAGCGCCCGAGTGCGGGCCCTGGTTTCGGGCGATGCGTCGAACACCACCCCGACGTATTCGTCCACGCCCACCCCGCCGAGCGCCCGAATACGTTCAGCCACAGTGCTTTCGTCGCCGATGATCGCAGCGTCCTCAGGACCGGCGTAGCCCTCCCGGTCGAGCATTGCCCGGTAGGACGGCAGATGCCCGTACATCGCGAACTGTTTGGCGGCCTGGACGCGGGCCCCGTCGACGTCATCGGTGACGCTGACCGGAAGTGCCGCCACCACCCGGACCGGACGGTCCCCGGCGGCGTCCCGCAGCGTCGGGACAACGTGACCGGCCAGGGTTGCCGGACCCGTCATCCAGGTGACCGTGCCCGCGGTGCGACGCCCCGCCAGTTTGAGCAGTTGCGGCCCCAGTGCGGCGATGTACACCTCGGGCGCCGACGCCCCCGGGATCTGCAGTGCGCCGCGAGTGGTCACCGTCTCCCCCGGCGCGTCAGCGGGCTCGCCGTCCAGCAGGGGCTGTAGCCCGTCGAGATACTCGCGGAGCCGGCGGACCGGCTTGTCCCACGGAATTCCCCACATGCCCTCGGTCACCGCCGCGTGCGTCATGCCGAGGCCGAGCAGGAAGCGGCCTCCGCTGATCAAGCTGAGCGTGAGCGCGCGCTGGGCCAGCAGCATCGGGTGTTGATTCTGGATGGGGATGACACCGGTGCCCACCTCGATGCCGTCGACCTCGCGGAACGCGACCGCGAGAACGGTCAGCAGGTCCGGTTCATAGGGCATCTGTGTCATCCAGACCCGCCGGAATCCCTCTTCGTGCAGTTGCGCGAGATTCTCTACGGTGGCGTCGACCGGGGAGCGTCCGCCGGTTTCACTGAGCGAGGCGATGAGGCTGATCTGCATGGCACCACGCTATGCGGAGGGCGGGCCGGATGGGACCAGAAGTAGCGGCCATTCAGACAAAAAAGGGCGGGTTCGGGAGGACACTTGGGGGCGTTTCAATTCGTCTCACGCAGCCGGTCTTTCACCCCTGTACCGACTCTTTGGATCAGTCACTCCCGAACCCGTCGTAGGCTCGATCGTACGCCTCGGGTACCCCTCAAACCAGAGAAAAGTACGGCCGAATTTGCCGAGAATTCGAAGCTAGGTCGCTCCGTGTTGCCGTCGGGTCGGGGGGTCAGACGGCAACACGGAGCTACCCGTGTATCGACCTCTATGCCGCGGCCGTTACACATCCCCGAAAGAAACTTTTCGGATGTTTTTCGGCCTGCGGTCGGGCCTGGTCAAGCCCCGGCTATGCCTCCGGCCCGATGGTCGGACTCCGCAAGCTACGCCTCCGGCCCGATGGTCGGACTCCGCAAGCTACGCCTCCGGCCCGATGGTCGGACTCCGCAAGCTACGCCTCCAAGATCGCCGTGACGCCCTGCCCACCCGCCGCACAAACGGAGATCAGGCCGCGCACCGGCTGACCGGTTTCCTTCTTCTTCTCCGCCAGTTGCTTGGCCAGCTGCGCCACGATCCGGCCGCCGGTGGCCGCGAACGGATGACCCGCGGCCAACGAGGAGCCGTTGACGTTGAGCTTGGTGCGGTCGATGCTGCCCAGCGCCTTGTCCAGGCCGAGGCGCTCCTTGCAGTACTCGTCGGATTCCCAGGCCGCCAGCGTGGCCAGCACCACCGATGCGAACGCCTCGTGAATCTCGTAGAAATCGAAGTCCTGCAGGGTCAGCCCGTTGCGGGCGAGCAGCCGGGGTATCGCATACGTCGGCGCCATCAGCAGGCCGTCGGGCCCGTTGACGTAATCCACCGCCGCGGTCTCGCCGTCGACGAAGTAAGCCAGCGGTTCGTGTCCATGCGCCTGGGCCCAGTCCTCACTCGACAACAGCGCCACCGAGGCGCCGTCGGTCAGCGGGGTCGAGTTGCCAGCGGTCATGGTCGCGTCGCCGGCCTTGACGCCGAACACCGGCTTGAGCTTGGCCAGCTTCTCCACCGACGAATCAGCCCGGAGGTTGTTGTCCCGGTACAGCCCGAGGAACGGGGTGACCAGGTCGTCGAAGAAGCCCCGATCGTAGGCGGCGGCCATGTTGCGATGGCTGGCGGCGGCCAGTTCGTCCTGGTCGACCCGCTTGATACCCATCTTCTTGGCGGTGACCGCGGCGTGCTCGCCCATCGACATCCCGGTGCGCGGCTCGCTGTTGACCGGGATCTCGACGCCCAGCGCGGCCGGTAGCTTGCCGACCAGCTTGAGCCGGTCCAGGTTGGACTTCGCCCGGCGCAGGCCCAGCAGAACCTGTCGCAGGTCGTTGCCGAACGCGATGGGGGCGTCCGATGCGGTGTCCACACCACCGGTGGCCGCGGACTCGTATTGTCCCAGCGCAATGGCGTTGGCGGCGACGATCGCGGACTGCAGGCCGGTGCCGCAGGCCTGCTGAAGGTCGAAGGCCGGGGTGTACGGCGACAACGAGCTGCCCAGCACGCATTCGCGCATCAGGTTGAAATCGCGGCTGTGCTTGAGTACCGCACCGCCGATCACCGCACCGAGCTGCTCACCGGCCAGACCGAAGCGCTCGATCAGCCCGTCCAGGGCGGCGGTGAACATGTCCTGGTTGGAGGCGTTTGCGTAGGCGCCGTCGGACCGTGCGAACGGAATCCTGTTGCCACCCAAAACGGCAACGCGTCGCCGGGTCGTGTTGTTGGCCATCTGTTTGCCCTCCACTGTCGGGTTGTCCGGGGCCATATTACCCACTGTTCTTACTCTGGAGTAAGTTCGGTGTGGACAACGCAGTACTGCGAAGCGAAAGGCAGCTGAAGTGGCTTCCGACCTGTTCTCCCAAGTGGTCAACTCCGGGCCGGGATCGTTCCTGGCCAAGCAGCTGGGCGTGCCGCAGCCCGAAACGTTGCGCCGCTATCGCCCCGGGCAGCCGCCGCTGGCCGGCTCCCTGCTGATCGGCGGCGAGGGCCGTGTCGTGGAGCCCCTGCGCGCAGCGCTGGCCGGCGACTACGACGTGGTGTCCAACAACATCGGCGGCCGCTGGGCCGATTCGTTCGGCGGCGTGGTGCTCGACGCCACCGGCATCGCCGACGCCGCTGGGCTCAAGGAGCTCTACCAGTTCTTCACCCCGGTGCTGCGCAACCTCGCGTCGTGCGCCCGCGTGGTCGTCATCGGCACCACCCCGGATCAGGCCGGCAGTGTCAACGCCCAGATCGCCCAGCGCGCCCTCGAGGGCTTCACCCGCTCACTGGGCAAGGAACTGCAGCGCGGCGCCACGGCGTCGCTGGTGTACCTGGCCGCCGACGCCAAGCCCGCCGTCACCGGCCTGGAGTCCACCCTGCGCTTCATCCTCTCGGCCAAGTCGGCCTACGTCGACGGACAGGTGTACCGCGTCGGCGCCGCCGACTCGACCCCGCCTGCCGATTGGGACAAGCCGCTGGCAGGCAAGGTCGCGGTGGTGACGGGTGCGGCCCGCGGCATCGGAGCGACCATCGCCGAGGTGTTCGCGCGTGACGGCGCGACGGTGGTCGCGGTGGACGTTCCCCAGGCCGCCGAAGACCTGGGCAAGGTCGCCGAGAAGGTCGGCGGCAGCGCGCTGACACTGGACGTCACCTCAGAAGATGCAGTCGACGCGATAATCGCCCATGTCACCGCACAGCACGGTGGCAAGGTCGACGTGCTGGTCAACAACGCCGGCATCACCCGCGACAAGCTGCTCGCCAACATGGACGAGAGCCGTTGGGATTCCGTGATCGCGGTGAACCTTCTTGCCCCGCAGCGACTCACCGAGGGCCTGGTTGCCAGCGGCACGCTCGGTGAGGGCGGCCGGGTGATCGGCCTGTCCTCGATGGCCGGCATCGCCGGTAACCGCGGGCAGACCAACTACGCCGCCACCAAGGCCGGCATGATCGGGCTGACCGATGCGCTGGCACCCGTGCTGGGTGAGAAGGGCATCACGATCAACGCCGTGGCCCCCGGCTTCATCGAGACCAAGATGACCGACGCCATCCCGCTGGCCACCCGTGAGGTCGGCCGCCGGCTGAACTCGCTGTTCCAGGGCGGGAAGCCGGTGGATGTGGCCGAACTGATCGCCTACTTCGCGAGCCCCGCGTCGAATGCGGTCACCGGCAACACCATCCGTGTCTGCGGCCAGGCCATGTTGGGGGCGTGACCGCGTGAACAACATGCTGCGCGCCGTCGTCGGCGCCCTGCCGTTCATCCCGCGCGACGAAACCCTGCCGGCCCGCACCGTCACGGTCGACAACCTGCCCATCGACCCGGCCAACGTTGCCGCCTATGCGCAGGTGACCGGGCTGCGGTTCAGCGACACCCTGCCGCTTACCTACCCGTTCGCGCTGACCTTCCCGACGGTGATGTCACTGGTCACCGGATTCGATTTCCCGTTCGCCGCAATGGGTTCGGTGCACATCGAAAACCACATCACCCAGTACAAGCCGATCAAGGTGACCGACGCCGTCAGCGCGGCCGTGCATGCGGAGAACCTGCGTGAACACCGCAAGGGACTGCTGGTCGACATCGTCACCGAACTCAAGGTCGGCAACGACACCGCCTGGCACCAGGTGACGACGTTCCTGCACCAGCAGCGGACCAGCCTGTCCGGTGAACCCAAGCCGGAGCCGCAGAAGCAGCCGAAGCTGCCGCCGCCCAACGCGGTTCTGAACATCACCGCGGGCCAGATCCGGAACTACGCGTCGATCGGCGGGGACCACAACCCGATCCACACCAACGCGATCGCCGCCAAGCTGTTCGGCTTCCCGACCGTCATCGCACACGGGATGTTCAGTGCGGCAGCGGTTCTGGCGAACATCGAGGGGCAGCTCCCCGATGCGGTCAAGTACTCGGTGCGCTTCGCCAAGCCCGTGGTGCTGCCGGCCAAGGCCGGGCTGTACGTCGAGCGTGACGCCGACGGCTGGGAGTTGACCCTGCGGAACCTCTCGAAGGGTTACCCGCACCTGACTGCCACGGTGAGCCCGCTGCGCTGAGCCCTCGAGTGTGCGTACAGATCGCGTTTTCACGGTCGATCTCGATCTGTACGCACACTCGGCAGCGGACCTACGCTGAGCCTGGACCACGTACGGCCCTCGTCAGCAACCACCCGATGAACGAAAGTTCGGCGACCGCCGCAACTGTCAGGGCGATCGGCGAGATGGCTGCGCCGAAGTCCGGGGCCAGGAAGCGGGCGAACACATCAACGAGGTGACCGAGACATCCGGTCATCAGCAGGACACCCAGGACCTTCGGGAAGTAGCCCGACCTGACGACGAGGTAACCCAGCGGCAGCAGCCACAGGCCGAAGAACGTCTGGGCGATGAGGTACCCATCGCGTTGCAGGTCGGAGAACAGCATGACCAGCTGGTCGGAATCAGTTGGACCGAAGGCGTAGTGACTGGTGGCGATCAACAGCGCCGCATTCTGATTGAGCAGGCTCAGGCTCTGGATCGCGACACTGACCGCGACAAAGGTGACCATCGCGGCGGCGGCGAGCTGGTCGACATGCTTGAAAAGCGCGTATAGGGCCATGCCGGTCGACAGAAAGGCCGTGGCCCCCAGGAGTTCGCTGACGAAGCCGACGCGGAACAGGTCGGCAGAAGTACTGATGTTGGCGGTCGTGGCCGCTGCGTTCCCTGGCTCCACCATGCGTGAGTTCACCAGCCCAGCGAAGATCGTGAGCACGGCGACGGCCAGATAGAGGGACCCGGCGATCCTCGCGAGCGCCCTGGGTGTGACATGCGGGGCGGACGCGAACCCGACGTTCACGCCGGACCACTGGCGTGGGCGAGGGCAGACGCGGTCAGCCGACCGACGATGGCCGGTGCCTCATGGACGAGGGCGTCGTTCTCCACGGCCTCGACCATGAAAAGCGCATAGTCCACGCGACGGGTCAGGTTGCTCGCCAGGACAGGATCACCCACGTGCCGGCTCCAGACCGGCAGACCCTGACTGTCGCCCTCCTCCAGGTCACTGCCACGCACGACTGTCCAGCGGGTGTCACTGGCGAAGATCCTCCGGCACGCCTCCACCTGGTCGTACAAGTCCACGACCCGGGCAAGCTTGGCCAGCCGCCCGAGCACGGCCGCATACAACTTGAACTTCCGGGTATAGCGGTCCTTACCGTCGCGGGTGATGTGCCACCCGCACGAGAACACCAGGCGGGCATCCGGGCCGGCGTGGTCGAGCACCGCTTGGGCCGTACCAGAGGCGTAATGGTTCATCCCCCACGGCACCAGGACAGTCAGGACGGCATCGCATCCGCTCACCGCCCGTGCGATAACGGCACGGTCGTCGGTCGCTCCAGGGATCACCGTGATCTGCCCCTCAAAGTCGGCGAGCTTGGCCACGCTCTGCTCGCGGCAGACACCCACGACTTCGTATCCACGGTCCAATGCATGCTTCACCAGGTAGCGCCCGAGCTTCCCGGAAGCGCCGACGATGCACACCTTCCTCCCCGTGCCCGTCTTGCTCACTTCGTCTGACCCGATCGGTTTCACGATCCACTCCTCTACTCGCGTCGCCCACTAGCCTTACGCCGTAAGGTACAGCCTTGCAGCGTAAGGTTGTCAAGCGTCTTCTGGACCGAGACAGGAGGACCCTTCGTTGACCACCGACCCAGCCGGGACACCTGCCGCCCGCCGCAACCCGCTCAGCAAGGAGCTGGTGCTTCGCACAGCGGTCGCATTGGCTGACGAGGCCGATGGCGGTGTGCCGAGTATGCGCAGGCTCGGCGAGCGGCTCGGCGTCGAATCGATGTCGCTGTACCACCACTTCCGCAACAAGGAACTGATCCTCGACGGCATGGTCGACATCGTCTTCGACGAGATCGAACTCCCACCGGACGACGCCGACTGGCGGACGGCGATGCGACAGCGGGCAGTTTCGATGCGCGCCGCACTGATCCGTCACCCGTGGGCGATCCGCCTGATGGACTCACGGACGAACCCCGGTCCCGCTACTCTGCGCCAGCACAACGCGGCCATCGGTTGCCTCCGGTCAGGTGGCTTCTCCATTGCCGGTGCGGCACACGCATTCTCGGTTCTGGACAGCTACATCTACGGTTCCACACTGCAGGAACTCAGCCTGCCCTTCCAATCACCGGCCGAGCTCGAGGACGTGGGAGGCTCGATTCTCGAGCAAATGCCCGGCGGCGAGTTCCCGCACCTCACCGCGATGATCGTCGACCGCGCCCTGAAGCCCGGTTACGCGTATGTCGAGGAGTTCGGCATCGGACTCGACCTCATCCTCGACGGACTGGAGCGACAGCGCGAAAGCTGGCTCTAACCCACTAGGCGCAAGGTCAGGCGCTGGGAACCGCGTCCCCCGAAGTCTTTCGCAGATCGGCGAATTCGGAGATCGACGCCGAGGTGACCGACGCGACGGGCCGGGCATTGGGCGCCGATGCGTCGGACTTGGACACCATCACCACGTTGTCGATGTAGGGCTGGATCGTCGTGCTGTTCTGCACGGTCGACACGATCACCAACTGGAAACCGAACTTGCGGAACGCCGACAGTGCCTGCTGGGCGAACTGCGGATCCGACTTTGAGAACGCCTCGTCCAGCATCAGCTGGGCGAACAACGGCCGGGTGTCATTGCTGTCCGGGCTGGCCAGGTTGAAGCTCAGCGCCCCGGCCAGGCAGAACGCCATGAGCTTCTCCTGCTCACCACCCGAGTTGTCACCGGAATTGCTGTAGGTCCGGATGACCTCGCCGGTCTCGGCGTCGCGCTCTTCGCAGTACAGCACGAACCGGTTGCGCACATCCAGCGCATCGCGTGTCCACTGCCGGTCCTCGGGTGTGTTGCCGGCCAACAACTTCCGCAGCTGCAGGATGTCGGTGTACTGATCGAACATCGCGGTCTCGTCGCCGAAGCTCACCAGCGACACCCGCGAGGAGATGCGCTGGGCCTTCTCGTTGAGTTCGTCGACCGCGGCCAGATGCCGGGTACCGGCGTGCAGGGTCAGCCGGGTGCCGCGGTTGAACTCCACCGCACCCAGGCCCGTGTTGACGCGGGCGATCTGCTCGGTGATCCGCCGCGCCTCGTTGTCGGCGATCATGTGCAGGTTCAGGATCGCGCCCGGCGCCTGTTCGGTGATCAGCCGCTGCATGCGCTCGTAGGCGTCGGGCAGCTCCCGCTCGTCGATCCGACGGCACAACGCCACGTAGTCGTGCACCCGCTCGTCGAACACGTCGCTGTCGTTGGGGATCGCATCGGGGAACGAGCTGTCGTAGGCCGCCATGATGCCGGCCAACTCGTCGTGCGAACGGTTGCGGTCCGCCCGCAAGCGGTCCCGCTCGCGGCTGATGACGCGGGTCAGTTCGCTTCGGTACGGCTCGGGTTCGAGCAACTCAAGGGTCAGGGCGATGTCGGCGGCATAGCCGTCGATCGTGTCGCGGGCGTGCGACGGGAACTCGCTGGACCCCAGGCGCTCGGTCAGGACCTCACTCAACTCCAGCAGCGCGGTCCGCCTGCGGTCCAGTGTGGTCTCACGTTCGTTGAGCGAGCCGATCTGCTGGATGACCTTCTCGACGCGCTCCCAGCATTCGTCGGCCCGCTGTTGCAGCCGTTCGGCGTCGGGGTTGTCGGAGACCAGCAGATCGTGTTCGTCCTGCAGCCGCTCGAGCATCTCGTCGACCGAATCGGTGTCGATGTCGCTCCACTGCATGAACTGATCGCACAATGCCCGGCAGGCCCGCTCGCGGGATTGCAGCTGGCCGCGGTGCTCGTCTAGCCGCTCACGCGCCGTGCGCGCCACCTGGTACACATCCTGCGCGGCGGTCAGATCATCCTGCAGCGCTTCGACTTTGGCAGCGGTGCCGCCGAGGAAGATGTAGTCCGAGGGCCGCAGCCTCGATCGATCGTCCTTGATCGAGAGCCGGCCGCTGTCCTTGCGCAGGCCCTGGTCGGTGACGGCGCGGGACTGCTCGGTGAACTCCTCCGGCCCGTCGACGCACACGTAGTCACCGATGCCGGCGATCACATTGAGCGCCTCCACGGCACTGTCGTGTGTCGGGTCGGCGAGCTGGAGTTTGGTGGCCAAGGTGCCGGGAGGCGGGGTCCGCAACTGCGAACCGTGCTGGACATGCTGCAACTGGATCCGGCCGCGCATGTCGTTCTCGTTGACGAACCGCAGTGCCCGTTCCATGTAGGCATCGGGGACCAGCAAGCGTAATCCGGCGCCGCGCAACACTTTTTCGACTGCCAGCCGCCACCGCGACTCGTCCGGCTTGAGCTCCATCAGCTCGGCCACGTACACCAGATCGCGCTCGGAGATGTCGAGAGCACGGGCGATGCGCGCCCGCATCTCGTACTCGGTCCTCGGCAGCGGAGAGCCCAGCCGCTGCACCCGTTCCAGCTCGGCTTCCACACTCTCCCGCGCCTCACGGGCCCGGACTTCCTTCGCCGAGGCCTCGACGTAGGGCTGGTTGCCGGTGAACAGTTCGCGATGCAGCCGGTCGGCTTCCTCCATCAATGTCTCACGCAGCGACCAGAATTCCTCGCCGTTGTCCGGCGGCGTCAACCCGAGCGAGGTGACCTTGTCTTCGTAGCCGCTGCGCCGGCGGGACACTTCCTCGCTGATCCGCTCGGCCTCGGTCAGCCGTTGCTGCAGCGGCACCAGATCCACGGTGACGGTGTTGATCTGCGCCATGAGCGAGTTGTGTTCGTTCTTGAACTGGCGCTGCTGGGAACCGAACTCATCGCGCTGGGCACCGAGCTGCGTGATCTGATCGTCGAGATTGGCGATCTCCGGACCGGCCTGGGCCAGCCGCACATGGTCGACGTAATCGCGGATCATCACGTTGTCGATGGTGTCGATCACCCCGAACTTGGCCGCCTCCTCGGCGTACCGCGCCTGGACCGCGGCGATATTGCCGAGGGTATTGCGCTTGCGCCGGGCCACGTCGAGCAGGCCGCGCGCCTCGACGAGCGGGTTGATCTGCTCGAGGGCCTCCTCTACGCCGCTGAGACTGGCGGGCTCGTCGAGCATGAACTCGCGCACGAACTGCTCAAGTCCACCAACGCTTTTCAACGACTTGGCCTTACCGAGCAGCTGTTGGGCCGCCTCGGAGGCACGGATGCCGATGCTGGAGTACAGCTGGGCCAGGTACTGGCTCTCGCTGCGACCGCCGGTCCAACCGTCGTCGCGGAACACCGCGGCGTCATAGCCGTTGGCCGCCCAGCGGTTGCACAGGCCGAAGATGTCGCGGTCGTCGTCGATCAGGTAGTACCGGCTGCCCGGGTCCGAGGTCTTCTCCGCGGCCAGCCATTTGAGCACCAGCCCGGTGACCGAGCGCCCGGTGCGGTCGCTGTAGGTGACCGCGACAGCCGACCAGGCCGGCCCGGTCCCGCGCAGATACATGATCTGGCGGCTGGTGCCCTCGCGTCGCTCACCCCAGGCACCGCGGACGTACTTGTCGACCGTGCGCTTGCCGGTGCCCGCACCCGCAGCGGTGGTGTCGCCGGAGGCATTGAAGTTGCGGCGGTGTGAAGGCAGGAAGGCCAGCGAAATCGCGTCCAGCAGTGAGGATTTACCGCTGCCCGAGGATCCGGTGATCAGAGTGCCGTGCCGGCTGAACGGGATCGAGTGGTACCCGTCGAACACGCCCCAGTTGATGACCTGCAGGCGCGACAGAGAGAACTGATTGGTCGGTTCAGCCATGAGCGTCCACTTCGTCCTCGAGCCGTTCGGCTGCATCGGTGTCGTCGGAATCCTCGACCGTGCCGTTGGCAGCCCGCTTGAGCTGCTCGAACTGTTGCTGCAGTTCGGTGATCATCGAGGCCGTCATGATCGCGTTGACCACCGGGCTGATGGTGAAGCTGTCCTCGTCCTCCCGGTTGCGGGCGAGCATCTCGATGTCGGTGAGCCGCTCGATTGCGTTGTCGATTCGCTTGTCGAACGAGGCGGTGTCGCGGTCGGTGTCGTTGTTGACCCCGGCGAACAGCTCGTGGATCTCGTCACGGCTGATCAACACGTTCTCGTCGCGCGCCGCGGCACGCATGAGCTTGGCCAGGTGCAGGGCCAGGATCGAGTCGTAGGTGTTGAGGGTCTCGCGTCGCAGCAACCGGCGCCGCCACTGCGATTCGTAGTCGGCCTGCTCGACGTAGGCGATGTCGTGATCGTCCGAGATGCACAGCCGCATATCGAGTTCCGACAGCCGCACGGTGAGTTCGGTGCGGTACCGAGTCACCCACGACCACAGCTCGGAGTGGTTGTCCTTGCTGACGTAACGACGCGAGAGCAGGTGCTGCAGTGCCCAGCAGGCCCGGTCGGGCAGTTCGCTGACATCGCCGTCGAAGCGGGGCGCGCGGCGCTGGTCGGTGGACCGCTCGACGGAGTCGATGCTGGGCAGAGCGTCGAAATCGATCGCCGCATCTGAGACCGGCACTGCATCTGGGTCGCGCGACGTGTCCGGGGTGTCGGTCATAGAATGCTCTCGCTGGCAGTAGGGATCGGCTCGGTGAAAACCAGTCTGGGGATCTCGATTTCGCGGTCGGTCCCCTCAAGGGACCGGAACCGGACTTGGACCGATTGCGCGGATTCGACTCCTGACTGATGCTGCTTGAGCGCCCAGGACCACAGCACGATCACGTGTCCGAGGTAGGCCGAGTCCAGCATGCCGATCGCGTCGGGCAGCGACAACGGCCCGGCCGCCACCGCGCCGTTGATCAGCTCGGCCAGTTCCGCGGCGTCCACCTGCGAGGCCAGGGCCGAGAACGCCGACAGATTCACCTCGCCCTCCGACGATTCGGCCTGCGACGGCGGGATGGCGTCACGAATCTTGAACGCCACGGCGCCAATCGAATTGAAGTCCGTCCGGACCAACGGCACCTCGATGCCGATACGGCTGTCGGCGAGCGAGACGCTGAGCAGTTCGTGCGCACTGGCCAGTGCGTCGTTGAGCTGACGGGTGACGCCGCGGCTCTGCTCGAGCGTGCCGGACGCGACGAAGCGCTTGATCCGGCGAGCGCAGCGCTGCCTGGTCCGGCCCACCTCGGCCGTCTGTGCCGAGACCAGGCTGAAGAACCCCGTCATCACCGCACGCAGGTCCGGATCCAGGTGCGGCAGCTGACGGGTCACCATCTCGATGTCGCTCACCAACGCGGCCCGCTGCTCAGGATCCTGGATCATCCGGGTGAAGGCGGTGTAGGACGCGCTCTCGCGGGATGCGAACAGCGACTCGTAGTCGTCGAACAACTGGCGCTGACGTTCGCGGTAGCCGAGATCGGTGTCGGCGGAGGCATCCAGCAGCCGGGTGGTGATCCGGTTGAGCATGCTGCCGTACTGCCCGATGTCCGAGACGATCTGCTCCATCTGCAGCGCGATGGCACGGGCCTCATCCTCGACGTCGACCAGGTCGGGTTCGGGGCGCTGACCTTGGTCCAGGGCATCCAATTCGTCACGCAGCTTGGCGATCTCGGCTTCGATGTCGGCGCGGATGCGCTCGGGATCGTTGCTGACCTGTCCGGCCACCCGCCGCAGCCCCGCGGCGATGCCCGTGATCGAGCCGCCGGTGGCGATGGTGTCCTCGCGACGCATGCGGCGCGCGAAATCCAGCACGGCTCGCGCCTCGTAAGTGAGGTAGCAGACGTTGCGTTCGGTGTCGCCGGCCTGTTCGGTGATCCGGTGTAGCCAGCCCTGGCTGGCCCAGTACTTGATCAGGGCCAGGCCCGACTGTTCGGTTTCGGAGCCGAGATCGGCCAGGTCACGTTCGAGCCGGATCACCAGCTCCATCTCGGTGAGCTTGGCCCCGCGGTCCAGGTGGCGTTCCATCAGCGTGATGTAGGTGGCCAGGTTGTTCGTCACCAGCAGCCGCGCCGAGCGCGAGTCGGCGACCTCGCGGTTGAGCTGGTAGAGCTGGTCCAGCGACCCATGGCCGGGGACAGCGGCGGCATCAGGCATGACCGGCCCCTCGTTTCGCGTTGGACATCGGCACTACTTTAGGCGGCTGACGGGACAGGGTCCGACTCCAGTTCGGTTTGCTGTTAGCTGTCAGACCGGCCATTGTGACCGACACCGCAGCCCACCTGCCCTAGAGTCATCCGGTGACTCCTGCCAAGGTGCCGCCCGCCGGATTGGTCCGCGCGGCCGAACGCGTCCGCCATCACCTGCGTCGCCTGCATCAGCGCGCGGTCCCGCCGCCCGCGGCGATGCTGGAGATGATCCTGGGCGCGTGGGTCGCCCAGGGCATCGCCGCCGCCGCACAGCTCGGGGTTGCCGACGCACTGGCCGACGGCCCGCTGCGCGCCGAGGAGCTGGCGCGCAGGGTCGAGGCCAACCCCGACACCCTGGACCGGTTGATGCGGGCGCTGGTCAGCGAGGGCGTCTTCCGCCGTACCCGAGACGGCCGCTACGCGCTGAACGCGCTGGGCGACACGTTGCGCAAGGACGCCCCGGTCTCGATCGCGGGGATGGCGAAATTCGTCGGCTCGCCGCAGCATCGCGAGCACTGGAGCCACCTCGCCGAAGCGGTCCGCACCGGTGAGGCGGTCATCCCCAAGCTGCGCGGCAAAGGGGCGTTCGACTACATCGGCTCCGAGCCCGAACTGGGCGCGATCTTCAACGACGCCATGACCAGCATCTCAGAGCTTGCCATCGCCCCCGTGGTGGCCGCCTATGACTTCACCCGGTTCGGCACCATCGCCGATGTCGGCGGCGGGCACGGCCGGCTGCTGGCCGCCGTACTGACCGCCACCCCGGCCGCCCGTGGGGTGCTCTACGACCTGCCCCAGGTGGTCGACGGGGCACCGGCGATGTTGGGCAAGTACGGAGTGGCCGATCGGGTTCAGGTGGTTCCCGGGTCCTTCTTCGACAGTGTCCCCGGCGGCGCAGACGCCTACCTGCTGAAGAACATCATTCACGACTGGCCCGACGACGAGGCGTTGGCGATCCTGCGCAATGTGCGGGCGGCGGCCGCGCCGGGCGCCACCCTGCTGCTGATCGAAGGTGTGATCCCCGACCACGACCGGGAGTTCCTGGGCAAGTGGACCGATATGGAGATGCTGATCGGCATCGCCGCCCGCGAACGTACCGCGGCCGATTACCGAAAGCTCTACGAGCAGGCTGGATTCCGGCTCACGCGTGTGGTCGAGACGGCGTCACCGTTCAGCCTCGTGGAGGGTGTGGCGGTCTAGTCGTCGTTCGCGCACGGCGAGGTGGCGGCCACATTGAGTCCGTAGATACCGCCCGCCGTGGTTTCGGCCTTGACCGAGACGATGTACCCGCGGCCGTCCTCGTAGGCCTTGCTGTTCGGCGGTTCTGGTTCCGGCCGGGTCCACGGGATGGGGGCAAAACCTTCGTCGACCAGGGTTTCGATGCGTTTGAGCGCCGATTCGACGAGGTCGGGCGCCGGGTCGACGATCCACGCGTTGCGGTACACCCGCCACGGCGGGCCGTCCGGCATCATCCCGGCATTCGTCCGGCAGCCGTGCAGGGCCGCGTGCGCGGGATCGGGATCGATGGGCTTGCCCACGATCATCGACACATAGCCGGCCACCACCCGGGCGGCCTCGGTGACGGTCAAGGTGGTGGGTTGCATCGTCGCCTCATCGTCGGTGGGTGGCCGGTCTTTGTGGAGGAATCCGCAGGCACTGGTGGCCATCAGGCTCAGTGCCACAAAAAGCGTTGTGAGAAGCCTCATTTGACCTGCACTTTGGGGCCGGCTTCGGGATGATCCGTCACCCGCGGATTTTCCCACGGATGCTGCCGCCGTTCGTAGGATCCATCATCATCCCAGGGCAGTTCGGGGATCTTCGGTCCGGCGCCGGCCCGTGCCTGGTCACTGGCTTCGGCCTGGAAATTCCCGTCATCACCGACGTCGATGTCCACGTAGTTGGTCTCGATCCCACGCTCCACATAGCCGGTGGCCTCGCCACCGTTGATAACCGCGACCATGTTGTGGAACGCATCTGAATCGGGGTCGTTCCAGTACTCGCCGTGCGCGTTCTGTCCCACGATCACCTCGCCGTGGTGCGGGCCCTCCCGCCCGTAGTACCCGGTGTCCAGACGCGTGACGCCGGGAATCTTGTCGGGGTCGGTTGCCGAGGGCAGCCCTCCCAGCGGGTTGCCGAGCTGCCCGTCGACGGTGTGTGGAATCCAATCCGGCAGGCCGATCGATCCGTTGTCGACGAGCTCGCGTGGCAGGGACTGAACCAGCGCGATGGGGTCACCGGGTGCGGTCATCGAATAACGCTGCACGTTCGGGTTCGGATTGGTGTACTCCCCGGTGAGGATGCCGGTGCCCGCCGACGATGCGTGCAGGACGCGGTCGGCCCGCAGCCCCATCTGTTCGGCGGTCCCGACGATGGCACCGCCGTAGGAATGGCCGATGTAGGTGACCGGCGTGCCGGGTGCTCCCGCACCCACCGCACGGTCGATCTCATGACCGAAGGACACCAACTTCGGCGCCATCGACGCGGCGTAGGACGGGTCCGACGCCTTGCCGAGATCCTGGGGAAAGTCGTCGCCCATATAGAGGAAGATCGGGGATCCGGTTTGTCGTGCCAGTTCCACCGCCGCGTTGTGGTTCGAGGCGCTGCCGTTGAGGTTGGTGCTGGTACCGGGGACCACCACACCGACACCCTTGATGCCGGGCTTGATGTCGCCGATCATCTCGATCATCCGGCCGTTGCCCTCGGTCGAGAACCCGACGAACTTGCGCGGCACCATGGTGCCGCTGCCGGGCGGAAACTCGATCGGGGTGAGCATCGCCTGCAACTGCTTGACCCGGGCGTCGTCGGGTGGTTGCTTCTTCAACTCCGCGTCCAGTGCGTTGCGGATGTTGATGTTGTTGGCTTCGATCCTGGTGTCGAACGGCACACCGTCGGTGTTTCCCATCACCTGCGGGTCGGCGAGCACCATCTCGTGCAGGGTTTCCGGGCTCAGACCCGCGAGGAACGCGGCCCGCTCGTCGGGCGTCATGCCGGCCAGCCGGTCGACCAATGCCTTGGGGCTGTTCGGATCGGGCGACTGCTTGGGATCCGGGGTGCTGAGCGCCGCTACCGCATCGCGTACTTGTTGACCGACCTTGTTGTCGGTGGTCTCGAACTGCGCCAGCATCGACTTCAGGTCCAACGAGGCGTTCGCCGCCATCGCCTGCAGCATCAGCCGATTCACCGGACTCAACCGAGCGAAGAAATCGAGTGCGCTGCCCGGGCGGATCGACACCGTGCCGTCGTCAGCGACCTGCCATCCTTGCCCCTCGAGCC
This sequence comes from Mycolicibacterium nivoides, assembly GCF_003855255.1. Classification (NCBI taxonomy): domain Bacteria; kingdom Bacillati; phylum Actinomycetota; class Actinomycetes; order Mycobacteriales; family Mycobacteriaceae; genus Mycobacterium; species Mycolicibacterium nivoides. The sequence goes on from NZ_CP034072.1 coordinate 6,196,475, forward strand.
GTTCGACGGTCCCGAGGATGCGGCTGCGTTGTTGCACCAGTTCGCCGCCACCGTCCTGCAGGGCGGAACTCAACGCGGTCAGGCTCTGATGGAGCCGCTGCATTCTTTCCAAAGTCGCTGTGGCGCTTGCGATCGCGGCATCGGCCGACGTCCCCGTCCAGCCGGCACGCAGCTTGTCGATGATGGCTCGCTGCTGATCCATCTGGGTCGACAGCGTGGAGGCGCGGCTGCTGACGTCGGCGCCGCCTTGCACGAGTGCCTCAGGATTGGACGACTCCACCTGCGAGATCGTCACCGGCATGTCAACCCGCTGGCTGGGCTGACTTCAGCCGGCGTGCGGACTCGTCGTCGGCGGTCTGGTACGAACGGGCGGCGGTGTTCAGATTGTCGGCATGCGTGCCGACCTCGGCGCCGATTGCCTGGACCGAGCTGTCCACCACCGTGGCGGCCTGGCCGCAGGCCGCACCGCTCTGCAGACCCGGCATGGCCGCTGCTGCTGCGGTCAACAGCTGCCCGACCGCCAGTCCGGTGATGACCCCGCCCACCGCGGTCTCGGCGGCGGCGGCCGACTGCAATTCGGCCGGAGCAACTTTCAGCACGGAACCCACACAGGGAGCCTAACGCCGGGAAGAGGTTCGCTCAGACACCAATTTTCCGATGGCGCCGCACCCTGGCACTGCCGCGTGAGGCTAACCGGCGACCGGATGACTTCCGGCGTCCGACGGCGTGCCCTTCAGGCCGCGCCAGAACAGATTGATCATCAACTCGGCGGCCTCGTTGACGTCGGCGTCCCCGGTGCTGACCCGGCTGGCGATCGCCTCGCCGGCACCCACCAGCGCCACCGCCATCATCTCGAAGTCGCTGTCGGGCTGAGGGTTACGTGTTCCTGTACTGAGCAGTCTGGCCACCAGGTCGATGATGCGGTCGCGGCCCTCGCGGACGGTGTGGGCAAATGCCTGCGAGCTGGTGGCCTGGGTGTAGAGCACCATCCACGAGGCCCGGTTGGAATCGATGTAGGTCAGGAACGCGAGCACGGCGCTGCGCAGCAGATCCTTGGGGCTCTGGGTGAAGTCGATCTCGCCACGCACCACATCCACGAACCGGGTCAGCTCCCGGTTCAGGCAGGCCCCGAACAACTCCTCCTTGGAGCCGTAATAGAGGTAGAGCATCGGCTTGGAGATCTCGGCCTCCGCGGCGATCGCGTCCATCGAGGTCTCGTGGTAACCGTTGACCGAGAAAATCTGCACCGCAGCATCGAGCATCTGCTGTTCGCGTACGGCCCGCGGCAGCCGCTTGGTTCCACCTGCCATCCGAACAGGATAAGCGTCCTGTTGACGGTCAGGGCAGCAGCTCAGCGCGCCGTTGTCCCTCCCACAGCGCCATCCTGGTCCGTGCGGGTTCCCCGACCGCATCCATCACCAGCGGGATGAGGAGTTCGGTGAGCAGGAATCCGGCCGCCATGCTCTGGTACGTCGTGCCCACGGTGCTCGACGCGGCCAGCACGACCTCGGCGTCCGGCGCCACCGGACAGGCCAGGTCGTCGGTGATGAGCAGCACGGTGGCCCCGGCCCGATGCACCCGGTGGGCCAGATCGGCCGCACTGCGCTGATAGCGGTGGTAATCGAACAGCACCACCACGTCGCTGCGGGACAGTTCCAGCAGGGCGCCGAGATCGCTGCCGGTGGGGTCGCCGAGCACTCGCACCCCGGGCCGTAGTTGTTCCAGATGCACGGCCAGATGCAGGGCCAACAGGTGCGAGAAGCGGCCACCGTGCAGATACACGGTCCGGTTGGTGTCGCACAACAGCGCGACAGCGGCCTCGAGGGCGGATTCGGGGAGCATCGACAGCGTTTGTTCGGCCTGGTCGTTCTGCGCACGCGCCTGCTGCAGCAGCCGATCGAGCAGGCCACCGGCCGGCGGCGCGTCCGGCAATCGGGTGATCGGTCCGCTCGATCGGGTCGACAGTTCGGCACGCAGCGTGACCTGAAGGTCGGCGAAACCGTCGTAGCCGAGAGACTGCGCGAACCGCAGCACGGTCGGCGGGCTGACCTCGGCGCGCTCGGCGAGCCTGGCCGCACTCGCCAGCCCGGCGCTCGGATAGTCGGCGAGCAGCGCCCGCCCTACCCGTCGTTCGGCTTTGCTCAACGTCGGCAGGGCCGCGGTGGTGCGCGCCTCCACCGTCGGTGCACCCGCCGCGGCTTCTGCGGCAGGTGTCGGTTCCGGGCGCGATTCGGGGGCCACAACGGTCAATCTGCCATGACCGGCACCGAGGTGATCGACAAGTCACTCATCGAGATCGCGGTGACACTTTCGGGCGGTAACGCCTGCCAGTCCAGATCGCCGAATCCGGTCGACCCGACGACGAGGGTGCCGTCGGCCGGACGCGCCCAGCGCAAGGCGAAGTAGTCCTCGAGGTGCTCGGTCGGCAGGTCGGCAGCGGTGATCTCCTCGACGTCGTCGTCCGGCAGATAGCTGTGGGCGTGCGCGTGCACCGCGATCAGCTGTCCCTCGCCGAGCACGAGCGCGTTGAGGCTCGCCTCCGGATACAACGGTCGCAGTTGCGCGACCGCCCGGCGGACCGCCTCCGCCAGATCCGGCGCTGCGCGACGGTGCTGCCGGATGATGCCGAAATAGCGTTCGCTGTCCGTGGTGCCGCGCAGCGACGCCGCGACATCCGGATCCAACAGCTCGTCGAGCGGCCCGGCGGGCTTGATGGAACCGTTGTGCGCCATGGCAATTCCGTCGGCCACGAACGGGTGCGAGTTCCGCGGCTCGACCGCTAGACCATTGGTTGCCCAGCGCAGGTGCACCACGCTGGCCACCGCAGCCGGCCCTGCCACCGCCGCGGCGAATGCCGGGTCATCGAGCGCGCTGCCCGGTGACACCGCGACGCCCGGGGCCTGTCCGGCCTGCTCGGTCCGTGCGACACCCCAGCCGTCGCCGTGCACCTTGGTCAGGGCCACGAAGTCTTTCAGGACATGCGCCCCGACCGCATCGAAGACAGATATCGGCTGCGCTGACACCACGCCGAGCAGTCGGCACATGGGCTCCACCCCTTCGTCCCCGGACCTCAGCCGGACCCTCGCTCCCAAAATCTAACAAATCAATCGTGGATCGACGATATTAAAGATTCTGAAACATTTATGACATAGCGTACGCGGAGAGTGAGCACCTCAGGAGGACTTATGCCGGCATCCATCACGTCACGCACCGAGGAACTGCGCGCCCGGGGTGTCGAGATCGTGGCTGGATCACTGACCGATCTCGCCGGCGTGACCCGCGCCAAATATGTTCCACTGCAGCGTCTTTCCACGTTCGAGAAGTCCGGGATGGGCGTGTCGCCGTCGTGGAGCGTGTTCTGCGTGGACAGCGGCATCGCCTTCACCCCCGACATCGGCGTGGTGGGCGACCTGCGGATCCGCATCGACCCGGCCGACATGCGCGTCATCGACAACGGCGTGGCCTGGGCCCCCGCGGGCCTGTATGACCAGCACGGCAACCCGGCCCCGCTGTGTACCCGGTCGCTGCTGGCCGGCATCGAACGCGGTGCGACAGACCGCGGCTTGAACGTGTTGGCAGGAGCGGAGCTCGAGTTCACCCTGCTCTCGGCCGACGGTGACCACGCCAGCGCCGGACCCTGGTCGCCGTACGGCATGCGGACATCACTCGACCGCTCCGGTTTCCTGGTCGATCTCGCGGTCGCCGCCGAACAGGCCGGGCTCGAAATCGAACAACTGCACACCGAATACGGTCACGACCAGGTTGAGGTGTCGCTGGCTCCGGCCAGGCCGGTAGCCGTGGCCGACAGTGTCGTCCTGGCGCGGATCGTGATCGGCCGGGTGGCCGCCCGCCACGGGCTGAAGGTTTCCTTCTCACCGGTTCCGTTCGAGGGCGAGGCCGGCAACGGTGCACACCTGCACCTGTCACTGGGCGATGCCGACGGCCCGCTGCTGTCCGGCGGCGAGGGTCCGCACGGCCTGCGCGAGGCCGGGGAGTCCGCGATCGCGGGAATCCTGGACGGCCTACCGGACCTGCTCGGGATATACGCCGGATCGACGCTTTCGGCAGCCCGTCTCAAGCCAGGGAACTGGGCCGGTGCCACCAAGTGCTGGGGCCTGGAGAATCGCGAGGCCGCGGTGCGGTTCGTCGCGGCGACACCGGGAAATCCGCACGGCGCCAACGTCGAACTGAAGATCATCGACCCCAGCGCCAACCCGTACCTGGCCGCCGCGGCGCTACTCGGTAGCGCGTTGCGTGGCATCGACAAGACCCTGCCGTTGCCGGTCGAGGTGACCGACGATCCCGCCGCCAGTGCGTCTCAACCGCTGCCGACGGATCACCGCGAGGTGATCGAGACGCTGGAATCCTCGTCGCTGGCAGCGGATCTGCTGACCCCGGCCGTCGTCGAAGGCCTCTCGGCCGTGCGGCGCCACGAGCTCACCACCTACGGCGACCGCCCGCTCGCCGAGACCTGCCAGGCGCTGCGCCTGGCCTGGAGTTGCTGACCCGTTCATCCCCGAAGGGAGCATCGATGACAACCAGTGCCACTGCCGACTCCGATCAACTACCCCACCGCCGCCTACCGTTCTGGGTGGCGCTGGCGCTGTCGGTCGCGACGGTCGGCCCCACCCTGGCGATGTCCGGGAACGGTCAGGGTCTGATCGGCACTGTGGGCAAGGCCATCCCCCTGGTGTTCCTGATCGGCCTGGTCGGCGTCGCGCTGGTCGGCTACAGCTTCGTCCGGCTCACCCGCCACCTCAACCATGCCGGCTCGGCCTACGCGCTGGTCGGCGGCACCGTCGGTCCACGCGCCGGGTTCTTCTCCGGCTTCGCGATGCTCGGCGCCTACGTCGGGTTCTCGATCGGAACCCTCGCCCTGACAGCGGCTTTCACCAACGCGTTCATCGCGCAGCTGCAACCGGGCAACGACAACCCGTACCAGGTGCCGTGGCTGGTCATCGTGGTGATCGGCGCGGTCATCTCGTTCGCACTGGCCGGCCGTGACATCAGGGTGCTGGCCAAGATCCTGCTGGGCATCGAAGGCATCGGCATCGTCGCGATGATCGTGCTGGTCATCGCGATCTTCGCGCAGGGCGGTGCTCCGACCACCGGATTCGACTTCAGCGTCTTCTCCTTCTCCGGCAGTGGTGTATCGCCGTCGGCGGTTCTCAGCGGTGTGGTCGCCGCCTTCCTGTCCTGGGCCGGATTCGAGGCCTGCGCCTCGATGGGCGAGGAGACCGACAACCCCGGCCGCAACATTCCGCGGGCACTGGGCGGGACCCTGATCCTCACCGGCGTGCTGTTCGTCGTCGTCATGTTCGCCCAGGTGATCGGCTTCGGCACCGACGAGGCCGGCCTGGCCGCGTTCCAGGGCTCGGGAAATACGCTGGGAGACTTGGGAAGCAGCTACATCGGCCAGTGGTTCTCGCTGCTCATCATCTTCACCGCGACCGTCGCCGCGTTCGGCTGCCACATGGCGACCGCAGCGACGTCGGGCCGGATGCTGTTCGCCTTCGGCCGTGACGGCTTCGGCCCGAAGTCGTTGGCACACATCCACGAAGCGACCGGCGGTCCGCGGCGGGCCACCTGGCTCGTGGTCGGACTGGCCCTGGTGGTGGACGTGATCTGCGGCCTGCTCGACTGGCCGGACATGGGTACCGGGAACGATGCGATCGATACCTACTTCCTGTTCGCGGTGGCCGGTTCGGTCTGCCTGATGGTGTGCTACCTGTTGGTCGAGATCGCCGCGGCGTGGTTCGTCGGCGCACCCAGGTTCGTCGGGGTGCACGGCGGCCAGGACAAGGTGCTCGGACTCGCGTTGCCGTTGCTGGGCGCCGTGGTGATCGCCGTGGTCTTGTGGTTCAACGTCAAGGACGCCGAAACCTGGACCGCCGCACCATTGTTGGGCCTGTACTGGTGTGTTGTCGGGCTGGTGATCGCGCTGGCCGCCTCGGGTATCGCCAAACGGGTGGGTGAATCACTGACCGCCGAGCTGGCGCTGACGCCTCCGGTGGAGGTCGGGTGAGCACGCTCTACGCCCGCGACGAAGCAGCCATCGCCGGGATCGAGAAGCTGCGCTTCTTCCCGCTGGAGGTGGTCTCCGGGCACGGCTGCACATTGGTCACGCCCGACGGCCGGGACCTGCTCGACCTGTCGGCCACGTGGACGGCATCCGGTCTCGGGCACGGACATCCCGCGGTCGCCGAAGCGGTCAGCCGGGCCGTGCGCAGCGCACCCGGTGCCGGCGGCCTGTCGGCGGTGCACCCCGACTCGGTGGGGTTGGCCGAGGATCTGCTGGGCCTCGTCCCCGGATCCGGTGAGCGGCGCGTCTACCTCGGCCATGCCGGCTCCGACGCCAACGACGTCGCATTGCGCGCCTGCCGCCATGCGACAGGGCGGCGGACCGTGCTGGCGTTCGAGCACAGCTACCACGGTGGCGTCGGTATCGCGATGGGGGTCTCGGGCGTCCACGTCGACGCCGGCGTCACACCGGACCCCGACGTGGCCTTTCTGCCCTACCCCAACCCTTTCCGCCCCTCAGCCGGTGATGTCGCCGCCGACGTCGCGGCCTGTCTGAAGCTGGCCGATCATCACCTGGCGACGGGTGCGATCGCGTGTCTGATCGTCGAACCGATCCTGTCCGACGGCGGCCTCGTGGTCCCGCCCGACGGCTTCCTGGCCGAGCTGCATGCCCTGTGCCGGCGCCGCGCCGTGCCGATGATCTGCGACGAGGTCAAGATGGGCCTGGGCCGGCCGGGCACGCTGCACGCGTTCGAGCATGACGGGGTGGTGCCCGACATCGTCACGTTCGGCAAGGTCCTGGGCGGAGGCCTGCCGCTGTCGGCGGCGGTCGGGCCGGCCGAACTGCTCGACGAACCGGCCGCCTCGGCACTGCTGACCACCGCGGGCAATCCGGTCTGTACCGCGGCCGGCCGGGCAGTGCTGGCGACCATCACGGGTGAGCAGCTACCCGAGCGGGCCGCCAAAGTCGGTGCGGTTCTCCAGGATGCGTTGCGCGCACTGGACTCCGAGCTGATCGGTGACGTGCGGGGCCGCGGACTGGCCATCGGGCTGGAACTGGTCGACCCGGCGACCGGCGAACCCGACCCCCGACTCGCGGCGCAGGTGAGTTACCGGGCCTGGGAACTCGGTGCGGTGGTGTACTACGTCGGCGGCAACGTTCTGGAGATCACCCCGCCACTCGTACTGTCCGAAGACGAGGCGCACCGTGCCGCCGAGATCCTCGGCGCGGCGATCGCCGACACCGCCGCGGGGAGGGTCGATGCCGAGGAGGTTGCACGCTATGCCGGATGGTGACATCGCCGGCCCGATGATCGACGTGTTCGACGGGGTCCACGGTGCGGTGCCCGACGCACTCGCCGAGCACCTGCGCCGCATCCGGTTGATCGACCACCATGTGCACGGAACGTTCCACAAGCCCGTCGACCGGGCGGGCTTCGAGGCGTCGATCAACGAAGGGTCCACCGACCCGATACCCGATTTCATGACGCAGTTCGACTCACCACTCGGCCTGTCGATCCGGCGTTGGTGCGCACCGGTTCTCGGGTTGCCCGCCCATGCCGACGCCGACGACTACTGGAAGCGGCGCAGCGAGTTCACCCCTGACGAGTTGGCGGCACTCATGTTGCCGCCGGCCGGGGTCGAACGGTGGATCGTCGACACCGGATTCCAGGGCGATCTCATCACCACCCCGCAGCGACTCACCGAACTCAGCGGCCGTCCGTCCTCTGAAATCCTGCGGCTGGAGCAGCTGGCCCAGGACCTCCTGGAGTCCGGCACCGGCCCCGAGGCGTTTCCCGGGGTCTTCCGGTCCGCCCTCGCCGAAGCGGTTGCCTCGCCGGAGATCGTGGGCACCAAGACGATTGCGGCCTATCGCACATCGTTCGACATCGACTGGTCGCGTCCCACCGATCAGCTGGTGATCGAGCATGCCCGGGAACTGGCCGCCCGTGACTCCCAACGGGTGGACAGTCCGGTGCTGATCGCGTTCGGGGTACACGAGGCCGCCCACCACGGGCTGCCCATCCAGGTCCACGTCGGGTTCGGCGACCGCGACCTCGATCTGCACCGCACCGACCCGATGCTGCTGCTGCCGTTGTTGCGCGCCATGGCGCCGGTTCCGGTGCTGCTGCTGCATTGCTATCCGTTCCACCGCCAGGCCGGTTACCTGGCCCAGGCCTTCGACCACGTGAATTTCGATGTCGGCCTTGCCATCAACTACCTCGGGGCACGCTCGAACGCCGTGGTCTCCGAAGCACTCGAAACCGCGCCGTTCGCCAAACAGCTCTACTCCTCGGACGCCTTCGGCCCACCCGAACTGCACCTGCTCGGCTCGGTGTTGTGGCGCCGCACCATGGGACTCACGCTGGGCGAGTGGGTGCGGACCGGGGACTGCAGCGAGGCCGATGCCATCCGCATCGTCGACATGATCGGCGTGCACAACGCCAACCGGGTCTACTCGCTGTGAACCATGACGCCGCACCGCTTCTCGAAGCGCTGCGCACATTCGTCGAACGCGACCAGGCGCCGCTGTACAGTCCTGGCCACAAGGGCGGGCGCACACTCGACCCCTGGTTCCGCGACCACATCGCAGCCGTCGACCTCAACAATCTGCCCGACACGGACACCCTGCACTGTCCCGAAGGGCCGATCCTCGCCGCCGAACAGCTGATCGCCGATGCCTGGGGCGTCGGGCAGAGTTTCATCCTGGTGCAGGGATCGACCAGCGGGAACATCGCCGTGGCGCTCTCGGCGCTGCGCCCTGGTGAACCCGTGCTGGTTCAGCGCAATGCGCACAAGTCCGTGCTCGCCGGACTCGTGCAGGTCGGTGCGCGCCCGGTCTGGCTGGAACCACGCTGGGATCCGCGGTTCGGGATCGCGCACGGGCTGGATGCCGACGTGGTCGAAAAGGCCTTGGCCACAAGTCAAGCCAAGGCGTTGTGGGCGCTGCACCCGACGTATTACGGCACCACCGCCGACATCGCGGTGCTGGCCGATGTGTGCCGCCGGGCCGGGGCCCGGTTACTGGTCGACGGCGCGCACTCTCCCCACTTCGCGTTCCATCCCGACTTGCCCGTACCGGCCGAGCGGGCCGGTGCGGTGACCACCGTGCAATCGGTGCACAAGGTCTTGTCCGGGCTGAGCCAGGCCGCCGTCCTGCACATCGACCCGGCCGCGCTGGACCCGGTGACGGTGCGGCGGTCGTTGCAGCTCATCCAGACCACGAGCCCGCATTTCGCGATCATGGCCTCGATCGACCTGGCCCGCCGCCAGATGATGTGCGAGGGAACCGAATTGCTCGGCGCGGCACTGGACCGCGCTCGCCGGGTAGCGGCCAGGTTGGAGAACATCCGGGGCCTGCGGGTGTTGCGACCAGCGGACGCCACCGGAACCGGGACCGGGTTCCATCAGCTCGATGAGACCAAACTGCTGATCGGTACCCGTGACCTGGCGGCCGATGCCCGCGACATCGTCGAGCGCCTCAACCGGGTGCACGGCGTCCAGCCCGAACTCAGCGGTGCCGGACATGTGCTGTGTATCAGCACCATCGGCAACACCGACACCGACATGGACCGCCTCGCCGAGGGGTTCGCCGAAGTGGCCGCCTGGGCCGGACATGCGACCGCGGGCCCGGGCGGTGACGACGACACCCTGATCGCCGACCTGATCGCGCATCGCGCCGAGACCGTACTGACCCCGAGGGAAGCGTTCTTCGCCGACACCGAGACGGTGCCGCCGGCCCACGCCACCGACCGCGTCGCCGCCGAGGCCATCACGCCCTACCCGCCGGGTGTCCCCTTGGTCATGCCGGGCGAACGGCTGACCGCCGACGTCATCACGCTGCTGCGCGCGCTACGCGGGGCCGGCAATCCGATCAGCGCGTCGGATCCGAGCCTCGAGGTCGTCACCGTCGTGCGGTAACCGGTACTAGCAGTGCACCCCGCCCTTGGCGTCGGCATTGCGCTGCACCGCGGCATCCACGGCTGCCTGGTTCAGCTGACCGTCGGCCAGTGCCTTCTCGAGGCCGTCCAGGACCGCGGGCACCTCGTCGGTGGTGATCCACAGTGCGTTGTCGGCCCCGGCCTGCAATGCCTTGAGCACCGCCGCCGCCACGCCATAGCGCTGGTTGATCGCCGCCATGCTCGAGAGGTCGTCGGTGTAGATGACACCGTTGAAGCCGGGTCCGCCGTAGTTGCCCGAGCGCAACAGGTCATAAGCCGCGGGGCTGAGGCTTGCCGGATCCGCTCCGGTCAGGCCGGGCACCTCCAGGTGCCCGACCATCACCGCGACCGGAGGCTGCGTGGTCAGGGTCCGGTAGGGCACGAGGTCGTTGTTCTGCAGCTCGGCCAGGGGCGGCGTGGTGACGGCGCCCGCGGTGTGCGAGTCGCCCGAGCCGTGGCCGTGGCCCGGGAAGTGCTTGAGCACCGGCAGCACGCCGGCATCCCGCAGCCCGCGGGCGTAGGCACCGGCGTATTCGGTGACCTTGGCCGGGTCATCGCCGAAGGACCGGTCACCGATGACGGTGTCGTCGGCATCCGAGGTGACGTCGACGACGGGCGCGAAGTCGACGGTGATCCCGAGATCGCGCATCTTCTTCCCGCGCTCGAGCGCGATGCCGTACACCTCGTCGACAGACTTGGTCTGGGCCAGTACCCGTGCCGACGGCTGCTCGCCGATCAACGAGGCCAGCCGCGACACCCGGCCGCCTTCCTCGTCGACGGTGACCGCGAGCGGCAACGGGCCGGCGGCCGAGATATCGGGCAGGGAGCCGTCGGTGAGCATCGACAGGTCGGTCCAGCTGCCGATCATGATGCCGCCGACGTGCTGCTCGGACACCACGGAACGGGCGTCGGCCGCGTCTTTGATGCCGACGGTCAGCAGCTGCGCCAGCTTGTCGCGGGGTGACAGGCTGGCCAGATCACACACCGGCGCTGCCGGCATCGGCGCGTGGGTGGACATCGGCTTCGTGTCCGAGGATTGGGACTCCGGCGCCTGGGTGCTCGGAGAGCAGGCCAGCAACAGACCGGACAACGCTGCGAAAGTTGCGACGAGACGCGGTGAAGCCATGGGCCCCGACCTTAGCCGCTGAGCAAGCGGTAATCGATTCTCCGCGTGTCGACCCAGGTCCACCTCCCAGGGATCCGGGGTGTCGCCATGCTAGGTTGGCCGGGTGAATCGGTTCGTCGTACCCTCCGCGGCCAGCATTGTCGTCGGCCTGCTGTTGGGGGCGGCTGCCGTCTTCGGTGTGACGCTAATGGTGCAGCAGGACACGAAGCCTCCGCTGCAAGCGGGCGACCCTGCGTCATCGGTGCTCAACAGGGTCGAGTACGGCGACCGGTCCTAGCTTGGATGTGCCGCTGACGCGGCGGGCAGCTGACTCGCCACTGTCGCGGCGCTGGTTGTGGGTGGTCGCCGCGGCGACACTGCTCCTGACTTTCGCCCAGTCGCCCGGAGAGATTTCACCCGATACCAAGCTCGACCTCACCGCGAATCCGCAGCGGTTCCTGGCGCGCGCGTTCAATCTGTGGAACAGCGACCTGCCGTTCGGGCAGGCGCAGAACCAGGCCTACGGCTACCTCTTTCCACACGGCACCTTCTTCCTGGCCGGTGATCTGCTCGGAATTCCGGGCTGGGTGACCCAGCGACTGTGGTGGGCTCTGCTGCTGACCGTGGGTTTCTGGGGCGTCATCAGGGTCGCGGAGGCACTGGGCATCGGCAGTTCCAGTTCACGCGTGCTCGGTGCGCTCGCCTTCACGCTGTCACCGCGGGTGCTGACCACACTGGGCGCGATCTCGTCGGAGACGCTGCCGGTGATGCTGGCACCGTGGGTGCTGCTGCCGGTCATCCTGGCGTTCCGGGGAGCCGCCCCGGCGGCGACATCCGGTCAAGGCGACCGGAGCCTACGGATGTTGGCCGCCCGGTCCGCGGGCGCGGTGGCGCTCATGGGTGCGGTGAACGCGGTCGCCACCTTGACCGGGTGTCTCGCCGCAATCATCTGGTGGGCCTGCCACCGGCCGAACCGGTTGTGGTGGCGATTCACCGCATGGTGGGCGCTGTGCGGGGCTCTGGCCGTCACCTGGTGGGTGGTGGCGCTGCTGCTGCTGGGCCGGATCAGCCCGCCGTTCCTGGACTTCATCGAATCCTCGGGCGTCACCACACAGTGGATGTCGCTGACCGAGATGCTGCGCGGTACCCACACCTGGACCCCGTTCGTGGCGTCCACCGCCACTGCGGCGGCCTCGCTCGTGACGAGCACCGTCGCGGTGCTGGCCACCACACTGGTGGCAGCCGCCGGACTGGCCGGACTCGCGTTGCGCTCCATGCCCGCGCGGGGCCGGCTGATCACCATGCTGCTGATCGGTGTGGTGCTGCTGGCCCTCGGCTACTCCGGCGGGCTGGGCTCACCGGTCGGGGCGGCCGTTCAGGACTTCCTGGACGGGACCGGCACGCCGCTGCGCAACCTGGCCAAGCTCGATCCGGTGCTGCGACTGCCGCTGGCACTGGGCCTGGCTCATCTGCTGGGGCGGATTCCGCTGCCAGGAAGCGCGCCTCGGATCGTGTGGGTGCGAGCCTTCTCCCGGCCCGAACGCGACAAGCGGATCGCGGTGGCGATCGTGGTGCTCGCCGCCCTGGCCGCCGGGACCTCGATCGCCTGGACGGGCCGCATCGCGCCTGCCGGAACGTTCACCGCGATCCCGCAGTACTGGCACGACACCGCGGACTGGCTGGATGCGCACAACACCGAGCGGGGCCGGGTCCTGGTCGCCCCCGGCGCCCCGTTCGCCACCCAGACCTGGGGCAATAGCCACGACGAGCCACTGCAGGTGCTCGGATCCAGTCCGTGGGGTGTGCGCGATTCGATACCGCTGACGCCGCCAGAGACGATCCGCGCCCTCGATTCGGTGCAGCGGTTGTTCGCCGCCGGCCGACCCTCCGCGGGACTGGCCGACACCCTTGCCCGGCAAGGCATTTCCTACGTGGTGGTGCGCAACGACCTGGATCCCGACGTATCCCGTTCGGCCCGCCCGGTATTGGTGCACCGCTCATTGGAGGGATCGCGCGGGCTCACCAAAGTCGCCGAGTTCGGCGACTCGACAGGGCCGGGAACGCTGGAAGGCTTCGTCGCCGACAGTGGATTGCGGCCGCGGTATCCCGCCGTCGAGATCTACCGCGTCGACACCGGCGGAACCAATCCGGCCGCGCCCTATCTCGTCGACGCCGATGCGATGACCCGGGTGGCCGGCGCACCCGAGGCCCTGCTGCGCCTAGACGAGCGCCGGCGCCTGGCCGGCCGGCCGCCACTGGGGCCGATGCTGCTGACCGCCGACGCCGAACGAGCCGGGCTGCCAGTGCAACCGGACGGGGCCGCCGGGGTGATCGTCACCGACACCCCGACCGCCCGCGAGATCGACTACGGCCGCGTCGACGACCATGCCTCCGCGATCCGCGCGCCCGACGATGCCCGCCACACCCACAATCGGGTCCCGGACTATCCGGCCGACGGCGCCGCACCGGTGTACGGCAAGTGGAACGGCGGGCGGGTATCGGTTTCGAGTTCGGCGGCGGACTCCACCGCACTGCCCAACGTGGCACCGGCCACCGGGCCAGCCGCCGCCGTCGACAGCGACGGTTCGACGTCGTGGGTGTCCAACGCTCTTCAGGCCGCCGTCGGCCAGTGGCTTCAGGTCGATTTCGATCACCCGGTCACCAATGCCACGCTGACCATCACCCCAAGCGCGACGGCCGTCGGCGCTCAGGTGCGCCGCATCGAGGTGGCCACCGCCACCGGCACCAGCAGTCTGCGTTTCGACACCGCGGGCCAACAGTTGACCGTGCCGCTGCCGGTCGGTGAGACGCCGTGGGTGCGGGTCACCGCGGTCGCCACCGACGACGGTTCTGCCGGTGTGCAGTTCGGCATCACCGATCTGTCGGTGACCCAGTACGACGCGTCGGGCTTCGCCCACCCCATCAACCTGCGGCACACTGTCGAGGTCCCCGCCCCACCAGCGGATTCTGTTGTCGCACAATGGGATCTCGGAACAGAACTCCTGGGCCGCGCAGGATGCGCGGACAGTCCGGCCGGGGTGCGGTGCGCGGCGGCGCTGGCGCTGGCCTCCGAGGAACCCGTCAACCTGAGCCGCACACTGGCGGTGCCCACCCCCACCGACGTCGAGCCGACGGTGTGGATCCGGTCGCGCCAGGGACCCAAGCTGGCCGATCTGGTCGCCCAGCCCGGGACCACCCGCGCCTCCGGTGACGCCGACCCGATCGACGTCCTCGGTTCGGCCTACGCCGCCACCGACGGCGACCCCCGGACATCCTGGACCGCACCGCAGCGCGTTGTTCAGTTCAAGGCGCCGCCCACGCTGACGCTGAAATTGCCCGCACCGACCGAAGTCGGGGCGCTGCGCATCGATCCCGGCGCCAGCCAACCGCCCGCACACCCGACACTGGTGGCGATCGACCTGGGCGACGGCCCGCAGACCACCAGGCTGTCCGGCAACGGCGAACCCCAGACCGCGAAGCTCAAACCACGGGTGACGGACACCATCACCGTGTCGCTGCTGGGGTGGAACGACATCATCGACCGCACCTCGCTGGGCTTCGATCAGCTCAAACCGCCCGGTCTGGCCGAACTGACCGTCCTGGACGTGCACGGCAAGCCCATCGCCGCGGCCGACTCCGCCGCCAATCGCAAACGGACGGTGTCCCTTCCGTGCGGACAGGGACCGATCATCGGTGTGGCCGGGCAGTTCGTCCAGACCTCGGTGCGCACCACGGTGGGGGCACTGCTCGACGGCGATCCGATTGCGGCCCATCCCTGCCGGACCGGGCCGATCGCCCTGCCCGCCGGGCAGCAGGAACTCCTGGTCAGCCCCGGATCGGCGTTCGTCGTCGACGGTGTCGTTCTCAACACGCCGTCCGCCGCAGAACTACGCACGGCCACAACGACTCCCGTCGAAACCCCGGTGTGGTCAGCGGATCGGCGGGAGGCGCAGGTGCCGGCCGGAGCCAACGCCCGGGTCCTGGTGGTGCCCGAGAGTGTGAACCCGGGCTGGATCGCGCGCGATGCCGAGGGTGCGGCGCTGACTCCGGTGAAGATCAACGGCTGGCAGCAGGGCTGGGTGGTCCCCGCCGGCCCAGGCGGTCCGGTGACGCTGTCCTTCCCCTCGAACCGGCCCTACCGCATCGGGCTGATCGCCGGGCTCGCGCTGCTGCCGGTACTGGCACTGCTGGCACTGTGGCCGGCCCGGCGCCGCAATCCGGATCTCGAACCGGTGCGGCCATGGCAGCCGGCCCCGATGCTCGCCGGCGCGGCGGTACTCGCAGTCGGGACCGCCATCTCCGGCCTGCCCGGACTATTGGTGGCCGGTGGCGCGCTCGGAGTGCGCTACGTGCTGCGCGATCGTGAACGCTGGCGCGACAACCTGACCGTGGCGGTAGCCGCGGGCGGGCTCATCCTGGCCGGCGCGACGCTCAGTCAGTACCCCTGGCGGTCGGTCGACGGGTACGTCGGACACTCGCCGTGGGTGCAGCTGCTCGCACTGCTGTCGGTCACCTTCGTCGCGGCCTCCACGGTCACTCCCCAGCGAACTCGCGAGCGCACGACGGACCCCGTCCAGGAGCCGGCACCGGCACCGGCCGACCACGGCTGAACTGGGGTTGTGCGGAATCACTCGGCGGAGCTGTTGACAACGTGGGTATGCAGTACTTACGGTACCGGCACGCGTTGCACAGTCCCGGAAATCGCTTTGCTGCGTGGGGGACGGCAGGTGGCCGACCTGGATTGGGTACGACTGGGTGCAGTAACTACGCAGTCAGTTGACAGCGTGGCCAACAGGCTTAGCTGTGTTCGCGCGGCGTGCGCACTATCCAGTGCGCACGGCTGCGGTGTCGGCGACGGAGGGGTTCGCCGACACCGCACGCTCGGGGCCTACGCGGTGGCCGCCAGCGCCCGTGCGTCCTCGTCGGCGAACGTGTCCTCCAACGTCAGCGGTGAATAGTCGAGGTCGATCTCCTCGAGCGGGCGGCCCCTGGCACTGCTGATCGTGCCGAATCGGCGCATGCCCTTGTCGGCGGAGTACTGCATGAACTCGTCCTGCTCCAGGCCGAAGGGGATGTCCGGCGCATAGAGGGCGAATCCCTCCTCGGTGAGTCGCAGCGCCAGCGGGATGAGTTGGTTCATCCGGTCCTCGAAGACCGCCCAGTTGGCATCGTCCGCGGCAACGTGGCGCCGACAGGTGAACGTGCCCCACGCCATGTGGCGACGCTCGTCGTCCCCGATCCGCTGGACCAGCTCCTGCATCCCGGGCAGGATTCCTCGGTCGACGCAAATCTTGTGCCACGCATAGTATCCCGTGAGCGCCAGCATTCCTTCGACAATGTGGTTGTAGGTCACGGACGCCCGGACCTGGGCTGCGGGAGACGGGTCTTTGTACAAGGCATCGAGCGACTCCGGCAGCTCCTCGTAGAACACCTGCCGGTACGCCGGGAGCTCGTCGAAGTAGTTGTGCAGATCGTCGGTGATCCCGACGGCGTCGAGCCACATGCGGAACACCTGCGTGTGTTTGGCTTCCTCGAAGGCGAACTGCGTCAGATACATCTCGTCGCCAAGGCGCCCCTCGGACCGCATCGCACTCATGAACGGCTGGATGTCCTTGGTGACGGCTTCCTCACCCGCGATGAACTCCGCGCACAGCCGGGTGGCGTACTCGCGCTCCCGGTCCGTCAACGCCTCCCAGTCCGCCCGGTCGCGGGAGAAGTCGATATCGGCCGGATTCCAGAACTTCGCATTCCCCCCGGCGAACAATCGCAACGGCACACTGTCCCAATTGAGACCGCCCTTGGCCAGCGAACCGAACTTTGTGTGTGACATGGGAATTGACCTCCTCAGGTCTGGTGGGCTGCTTCGGTGGCCGGTGAGAATGCGGCCGCCAACACTGCGACGAGCCTGCGCACGGCGAGTGTCGGCTGCTCGGGGCTGGGCTCATCCAGGCCCAGGATCGGGTCCATCCCACGCACGTACGGCGCGAGGGCCAGATGCGGAAAGATCATCAACAGCAGCGACAACAACGCGCCTGCGTCGGCGTCCGCCCGCAGATCGCCCCGGGCCTGCGCCTCCTGCACGAGGGGTCGCAGCACCTCCAGATAGTGGCGGTGGATGACAGTCCGCACGCTGACCCGGGCGTCGGTGTCCACCTCGAAGCTCGCCGCGGCGTGCAACGAACGGTCCTGGGGATGGTCGGCGAAGTAGGCCACCCAGTCGTCGAGCAGGTCGGTCAGGAAATCGAAGAACGGCCGGTTCGGATCGAGCGTGCGGATCCGATCCTCCATGTACACCCGCACGCGCTGGCTGCCGATGTCCGCGATGAAGGCGTACAGGTCGCGCTTGTCCGCGAAGTACTGGAACAGACTGCCTTTCGCCACGCCCGCGCGGCGGGCTATGACGTTGAGGCTTCCACGCGAGTACCCGTGCGCTCCGAACTCCGCCTCCGCGGCTTCCACCACAGCGGCTCGTCGAGCGGGATCCAAACGTGCCCAGGTGACCGTCGGCATCTGACTCTCCAGCCTGTATGACCACTGGTCATATTACTGTGATCGGCCTCACAGTCAAGGAGTCTTCACCGCGATCAGATGGTGCGAGACCGGTTCGCCCTCGACCCAACGCTCAACCGCCTGCTCGATGACCAGGTCGTTACCTGTCAGCCGGGTGCGGTGCTGCCGCACGTGCTCATCCCAGGACCGCACCACGAAGGCCTCGACAAACACGCCTTCGCGCTCCACGGCACGAAACAACCGCCATTGCGTGGCCCCGGTGCGCTGCCGCGACCGGCCCAACACGCCCATCGCGGCGAAGAACTCAGTCTCGTGGTCAGGTTCGACGCGGTAGGAGGTCAGCACCAGCACCGGACCGTCGGGCGGCTCCGGTTCGAACACCAGGGCGGGTTCGGGCCAGTGCGCCGACGGGGTCATGTCCAGATCACCGGTGCGCGCATGCAACGGCCACCACCACGCCGACACGGCACAGAACACCAGCAGCCCGGCGCTGATCAGCAGCGCCGTGACGGTGCTGGTGGCACCGGCGACCAGCCCCCACACCAGGGAGCCGATGGCCTGACCACCCATGAACGTCAACTGGTACACCGACAGCCCGCGCGCCCGCACCCAGGCGGGCAGGCTCAACTGCATCGAGGCGTTGAGCGTGGACAGTGCCAGCAGCCACGACGAGCCGCCGACAACGAGCGCCGCCAGGACGATGCCGAAACTGTGGACCAGGGCGAGAACCGCAGTGGCACCGGCGAATCCGAGAGCCGCGACGATCAACAACGTGTTCAGGCCGAAGACCGACTGCAATCGGCCCAGAACGAGGGCACCGAGCACGGCCCCGAACCCGAGCGCACCCAACAGCAACCCGTAGCCGGACGACGACAATCCCAGCTGCCTGTCGGCGACCACCGCGAGCAGGCCCCACAGCGCGCTGCCCGGCGCGATGAACAACACCGCCCGCAGCAGAATTCGCCTGACCATCGGCGACCTGCGGATGAACCGGCCGCCGGCGCCGAGTGCCGCCAAGGGCCGCTCGGCGGGCAACAACTGTTCCGCGACGGGGCGGCGCCAGAGCAGCAGTACCACAACGATGCCGACGAACGACACCGCGTTGAGCGTGAACACCAGGGTCGGACCGGACAGGGATACCAGCGCCCCGGCGATCGCCGGGCCGATCGCCCTGGCACCGTTCAAGCTCATGCTGCCCAGTGCGGCGGCGGCGGGGATCTGTTCGCGGGGAACGAGGTCCGGCTGGATCGCCTGCCAGGCCGGGGCCGTCAGCGCCTGCCCGCAGCCGATCAGAAACAGCAGGGTCAGCAGCACCGTCGGGGTGGCCAGCCCGGCACCGGTCAGGGTCGCGAGCGCCGCCACGCCGGCCGCCATGGCGGCCTGGGTGGCCAGCAGCAGCCTGCGCCGGTCGACCAGATCGGCGAGCACGCCGGAGGGCAGGGCCAGCAGCATCACCGGCAATGTCGTTGCCGTCTGCACCAAGGGCACCAGCACCGGGGCGCGCGGATCGCCGACCAGCATCCACTGGGCACCCACCGTCTGCATCCACGTTCCGAGGTTGGAGACGAACTGCGCGATCCACAGCGCGCGGTAGATCGGCGACGCCAACGGCGCCCACGTCGACGTTGCGGTGACGGCCATCTGCCTGATCGTGCCAGCGGGGCTGCGGCATAGTGAGGACATGGCTGAAGTCCGCAACATTCCCGAAGCACGCCATTACGAGATAACCGTCGACGGCGAGCATGCCGGCCTTGTGGCCTACGTCGACTCCGGCGACCAGCGCATCTTCTACCACACCGAGATCGACGACAAGTTCGGCGGACAAGGCCTGGCCGCCGAACTGGTGTCGGCTGCGCTGACCGATGCCCGCGCGGCCGGCAAGCGCATCGTGGCGGTCTGCCCGTACGTCGCCAAGTACGTGCAGAAGCACCACGACTTCGACGACATCCTCGACCCCGTCACCCCCGAGCTGCTGGCCGTGGTCGAGGCCGCCAACTAGATCTTCGTCGCGGTCACCAGGAACCCGGGCATCTGCGTGCGGCCTTCGGGCAGGACCGCGTGCAGCTGGGCCGGGCGGATATCGTCGACCTGCCAGTACTTCGAAACCTCTTCGCGCAATTGGTCTTCGGTGAACTGGGTGGGGCCCGGGCCGTCGTGCTCGCCGAATGCGCCGGTGCCGAACGCGAGGATGTAGAAGCGGGCACCGGGAGCCGCCGCGTGATACATCGAGCGCAGGTAGCCGTCGCGCAGTTCTTCCGGCAGGGCGTGCAGCAGCCCGCTGTCGAAGATCGTGCCGAACCGCCCTTCGTACCCGGTGAGCGACGAGATGTCGGCGGCCGCGAACGTCGCGTCGGCGAGCCCGCGTTCCTGCGCGGCCGCGGCTGCAGCGGCGACGGCCGTCGGGCTCAGATCGATGCCGACGACGGTGTGGCCACGCGCCGCCAGCGCCAGCGCGAGCTCGGCGTGGCCACAGCCGGCATCGAGCACTTCGCCCCCTACGGCGCCGTCGGTGTCGATGATCGCGGCGTATTCCGGCTGTGGTGCGCCGATGCTCCAGGCAGGGGTCTGCTGCTGCCGGTAGGCGTCGTCCCAATCGATTCGATGAGTCATGCCATCCGTCCCTTCATTTAGTTAAAATCTGTACTATATTGACTGTAGGTCGATATTTACCCATTGACAAGGCGATGCTTCACACTGTTCAAACCTGAATCAGTTGGCCGATTGGAGGAACGTGGCGCGCAAGCTGTCCACAGCCGAGGAGCGGGCCTGGCGGCCCTACATCGAGTCCAGCCTGCGCCTGGAAACGCTGCTCGACGAGCGTCTCCGGGAGGCCACGAATCTCACCCTGATCGACTACCACCTGCTGATGATGTTGGCGAACGCCACCGATCAGCGCCTGCGGATGAGTGAACTCGCCGAGAAGATGGTGTTCTCCCGCAGCCGGATCACCTATCAGATCAACTCGATGACCAAACGGGGTCTGGTGCTGCGCGAATCGGTCCCCGAGGACCGCAGGGGCTACCGCGCGGTGCTGACCGCCACCGGCGCCGAGGCGCTGCGCATCGCCGTGCCACTGCACAGCGAGTCGGTGCGCGAACTGTTCTTCGACCAGATCGAGCCCGACGAACTCGACTGCATCGAACGGGTATTCACCCGGCTACACACCCACTTGCAGACCGATCTCCTGCGACACGACGACTGAAAGCAGGCACCATGACGTTCACCGCATCCGAACTGGCCTACCTGCGCGAGCAGCCGATCGGACGACTGAGCACCGTCGGCCGCGCCGGCGACCCGCAGATCCGCCCCGTCGGCGTCCACCTCAGTCCCGACGGGTCCGGCATCGACATCGTCGGACACGCCCTGGCGTCGACGCAGAAGTGGCGCAACGTGCTTCACAACCCCCAGGTGGCGTTCATCGTCGACACGGTGCTCTCGGTACGGCCACCGGATGCCCGCGGCATCGAAATCCGTGGTACCGCAACAGCATTGTCCGGCGCGGGCACCACCGACGGCGGGCTCAGCGGCGACATCATCCGGATCGCGCCGCGCCGGATCATCAGCTGGGGACTCGACGGCGTGGGCACCACCGCCCGCGACTGGACCGAATCCACGCCCACAGCGGACTGACCGACCTAGCATCGGCGGCGTGCCGACAGTCAACACCGCCCACGGATCCATCGACACCGCAGACCTCGGCGTCACGCTCATGCACGAGCACGTCTTCATCATGACGGCCGAGCTGACCCAGAACTATCCGGAGTCCTGGGGTGACGAGGCCAGCCGGGAAACCGATGCGATCGCGCGGCTCACCGAACTCAAGGCCAACGGCGTCGACACCATCGTCGACCTCACGGTGATCGGTCTGGGCCGCTACATTCCGCGTATCGCCCGGATCGCCGAGGCCACCGACCTCAACATCGTGGTCGCCACCGGCTTCTACACCTACAACGACCTGCCGCTGGCCCTGCACTTCAACGGGCCCGCTCCGGGCCAGATCGACCCGATGACCGAGATGTTCGTCCGCGACATCGAACATGGCATTGCCGACACCGGGATCAAAGCGGCGATCCTCAAGTGCGCCACCGACGAACCCGGCGTCACCTCCGGCGTCGAGCGGGTCCTGCGGGCCGTGGCCCAGGCCCACCGGCAGACCGGGGTGCCGATCTCCACCCATACCCACGCGGCCAGCCGGCGCGGCCTCGAACAGCAGCGCATCTTCGCCGAGGAGGGCGTCGATCCGTCCCGGGTGATCATCGGCCACTGCGGCGACACCACCGATATCGGCTACCTCGAGGAATTGATCGCCGGCGGCTCCTACATCGGCATGGACCGCTTCGGCGTCGACGTCTACCTCCCGTTCGAGGAGCGGGTCGCGACCGTCGCGACCCTGTGCGAGCGCGGCCACGCCGAGAAGATGGTGCTCTCGCACGACACCTGGTGCTACTTCGACGCACTGCCCGACGACCTGACCGCCCACGCCCTGCCGAACAGTCACTACCTGCACATCCACAACGATGTGCTGCCTGCGCTGCGTGAGCGCGGGGTCACCGAGCACCAGATCACCACGATGCTGGTGGACAATCCACGGCGGATCTTCGACCGCAAGGGCGGGTACTGAGATGACCGGCGTCATTCCACCGATCCCCCACCCGACCAGCCGGCGGTGACCTGCCAGGGCATCACGCGCACCCGCGCCGAACTGGACCGCTCCGCCAATCGACTCGCCCGCTCCTACGCTGAATGCGGTTGCGTGACGACGTCATCGCGCGGCTGGGGCAGGCTCCGGCTCGTCGGTGATCGAGCTGTCCAGCGGCGGCACGGGGCTCTCGTTCCGGTACTCCCAGCGCCGCAACGCTTCCCGGCACGGTGATTCCACCAGCGCGTAGCTCACCGCGGCGAGGGCGAAGCCGAACACCAGGGTCAGCACCAACACCACCAGCATCTGCCCGTTGAACAGGAACTCCCCGATCATCGGGAACACCATGGCCAATGCCGCCAGATGCCAGACGAACAGCCCGTACGACCAGCGGCCCAGCGTCACCATCACCCGGTTGCCCAGAATCGGGTGCCTGGTGTCGGGGTGATCGAGGACCAGCGGTGCCAGCAGCGCGCCCGCGACGATCGCGCCCATCGCGGTCTTCAGCGTCACCTGGCCGACCGAGCCCGGGCGCAGCCCTTCCAGCCCGGCCAGCGGCGAGGCCGCGATCCCGAATGCCACCGCGGCGATGACGCCCATCAGGATCCGGCGCCGGGCCAACCGGTGCACCCAGCCGAATGGACTCACCGTGAGTTCAGCGAGCACCATGCCCGCGGCGAACCAGGAGAAGAACGCCGGCGGCCAGTTCCACGGGTTGAGTCCGGTGGTGCCGGAGAACGGGATGCGTACCCACAACAGGCTCAGCGCCGCCAACGCGATGATCACGCCGACGCGGGCCCGCACCGGCAACCGCCGTGCCAGCAGCGCCAGTACCGGCAACGCAAGATAGAAACTGACCTCGACCGACAGGCTCCACATCTGGGTCAGCCCCGCGGTCAGCGTCAACGGCACATAGATCTGGGTCAGGGTCAGGTTCGCCAGCCACACCGTCAGATCGGCCTTGGCCTCCGGAAGCAGCAGGATGATCACCACGACGGCGACCACATAGCCGGGCATGATGCGCACGATGCGGGATCGCAGGTAATGGCCGGTGCGCGGGCGAGGGCGCAACCCTCGCGCCGCCGCGGCATGGCCGCGCCACAGCAGGAACCCCGAGAGCGCGAAGAACACGGCGACCGCGAGGTCGAACCGGCCGAAGAACCGGCCGCTCACCCCGGTGGTGTGTCCGGTCTGGAAGGCGACGTGGGTGAGAACCACACCCATGGCCGCGCACGCGCGCATGCCTTCGACGGCCGGCAGGAAGCTGCGGGTTCCTCCGACCTCTACATCCGGACCGGTTTCCGGGTCCGATGCTCGGGTGGCCACGGCGACCAGTGTGCCGCGCCGTGGCAACCCCGCCAAACTGCGGGTTAATGCACCCGCGGCGTGCCACCGGAGTAAGTGATGGCCTTAAATAGTGCTGTTAGGGTCGAACGGGTTTGCCTCACGACGAGTTGGCCCACACCGAAGGAGGCCCGGTTTGAACCGCGCAGTGGCGCTGCGTATCGCGGCATGTGGACTGATGGGGCTGGGTGCTGCTCTGCTCATCGCCGCACTGTTGCTGACCACCTATACCAAGGGCAAGATCGCCAAGATCCCGCTCAATCTGGATGCCAGCCTGGTCAGCGATGGAACCGCGACCGCTTTCGATCCGGCATCGCTGGTGGCACCGAAGTTCTCGGTGGACCGCAACGTGCCGGTCGCCCTCCAGCAACAGGTCAGCGTGGAATCACCGTCGAACGCCGAGGTGGTGACGCTGCAAGTGGGCAGCACACTGCGGCGCACGGACCAGCAGAAGGACTCCGGTCTGCTGTTGGCGATGGTTGACACCGTCACGATGAACCGCAGCACCGCGCTGGCCGTGTCCAGCGACAACAACCCGGGCGGCGCGCTGCAGAAGCCGCGGGCCATCGAGGACGAGAAGCCGCCGACGAACGTGGCGCTGCCGCACGAGGGCCTGACCTACCGGTTCCCGTTCGACACCGAGAAGAAGACGTACCCGTTCTTCGACCCGATCGCGCAGAAGCCGTTCGACGCGAACTACGACGGTGAAGAAGACGTCAACGGGTTGACCACCTACCGGTTCATCCAGAACGTGGGCTACGACTCCGACGGCAAGCTCGCCGAGCCGGTCAAGTACTCCTCGCTCTACGAAGACGACGCCGACAGCTCGGTCACCGCGAGCCCCGAGATGTGGGGCGTGCCCGGCGAACCCGACGAGCGGATCACGATGGACCGCTTCTACGCCGCGCAGCGCACCTTCTGGGTCGACCCGGTGTCCGGCACCATCGTCAAGGCGCAGGACCACGGCTACCAGTACTACGCACGTGACGCGCTCAAGCCCGAGGTGACCTACGTCGACTACAAGGTCACCTACAACGAGGAGACCGTGGAGTCCCAGGTCGCGGCCGCTCAGGATGAGCGCGACCGGGTGTCACTGTGGACCCGCGTCCTGCCGATCACGTTCACCGCGCTGGGCCTGCTGGCACTCATCGGTGGCGCCGTGGTGGGGTCGTTCGCAGTACGTGCCGAGTCCACCCTGATCGATCCGGGACTCGACACCGCCGATCACGGCTTCTTCGACACCCAGGGCTTCCAGGTTCCCGGCGCTGAGGCGAAGACGGAGAAACTACCCGCTCAACGACCGTCCGACCTACCACCGGACCGGCCGATCTGAGCCTGCGCTCTGCTCTGCTGCCGGCCTATGCGCTGGCACTGTCGTTGTCGATAACCGGGCCCCTGTTGGGGCCCGGTTATCTGCTTTTGCGCGACGCGGTCTCCACCCCGCGGTCGCATCTGACCGACGCGGCGCTGGGGTTGACCGAAGCCGCACCGAGGGCGCTGCCGCAGGACTTCTTTGTCGCGCTGACCTCCGCCGTGCTCGACGGCGGGGTGGTCGTCAAGATCATGTTGGTGGCGGGTCTGTGGCTGGCCGGCTGGGGAGCCGCGCGGCTGGCCTCGACCGTCCTGGGACCCGGCTTGCCGGGTCAGTTCATCGCGGCGACGCTGGCCATCTGGAATCCGTACGTGGCCGAGCGGTTGCTGCAGGGGCACTGGAGCCTGCTGGTCGGCTACGGCTGCCTGCCCTGGGTGGCGGTGTGCGTGCTGCGCCTGCGGGGCAAGCCGGAGACGGGGCCGGTGTGGGGCCTGCTGTTCTGGATCGCGCTCGCCGGGTTGACGCCGACGGGCCTGATGCTGGCGGCGACCGTCGCGATCGTGTGCGTTGCGGCCCCCGGCGATGGCCGGCGGCGCCTGCAGGTCGCAGGGCTCGGGTTGGGGGCTGCCGTGCTGGCCGCGACGCCGTGGCTGGTGGCCGCGGCTGTCGGTGGAACAGTGTCATCCCCGGTGTCGGCGGTGGGAGTTCACGCCTTCGCGGCCCGCGCCGAGCCCGGGCTGGCCACCCTCGGCAGCCTGGCCGGCCTCGCCGGTATCTGGAACGGTGACGCCGTGCCCGGTTCGCGCACAACGCTTTTCGCACTGGTTGCCACCGCTGTCCTACTCGGAATCGTCGCGCTCGGCCTACCGGTGGTGGCGCGCAACCGCACGGCGGCACCGCTGCTGATCCTCGCCGCCGCGGCGGTATTGATCCCGGCAGCCATGGCTACCGGCCCAGGGCTCGCGTTCGTGGACGCGACGATCCGGGCAGTGCCCGGCCTCGGCGTGGTGCGGGACGGACAGAAATGGGTGGCGCTGGCCATGCCGGGCTACGTGCTGGCCGCGGCCGCCGCGCCGGTCACGTTGAGCCGGCTGCGGGTGCCGCCGGCCGCATCGGCCGCGGTGGCCTGCGCGGCGCTGATCGCGGTCTTGCCCGATCTGGCGTGGGGTGTGGGCAATCACATGCGGGCCGTGCAGTATCCGCCCGGGTGGACCGTCGCCGCGGCGGCGATCAACGCCGATCCCCGACCGGTGGCAGTGCTGCCACCGGACAGCATGCGGTCGTTCTACTGGGCCGGTGCCGCACCGGTTCTCGATCCGCTGCCCCGGTGGCTGCGCGCCGAAGTGCTGTCCACCGGCGATCTGGTGATCGGTGCCGAAGTGGTGCCCGGAGAGGGAACGCGGGCCCAGGCAGTGCAGGACCTGCTGCGCTCAGGCGCAGACCGACAGACGGTGGCCGACGCCGGTGTCGGCTGGTTGGTAGTCGAAACCAACGGTGTGCCGGCGAAACTGGAACTTCCGGTGGCATATCGGGATGGCGATATCGCCGTGTACCGGATCGGCGGCGACCACCCGGCCTCACCTCACCGAAACCTGTTGATCGCTGCCCACCTGGTGTGGCTGCTGGCTCTGGCCGGCGGGGCTGCCGGGATGGCGGTCAGTTTCTGGCGCCGTCCGCGCGTGCGGAACTCCGCGTTGACTTTGAGCTGACGCCGAATTTGTGCGGGTAGCGGTGTGCGTGGTTTCAAAGTCAAGCTACGCCGGCATTCTCAGCGGCTCACACCAAGCCGCTGACGAAATTGCCCTCGTGCACGGCTCCCAGCACGGCGTGCATCGCGTCCGCGCTGAGCCTCCAGGAGAATTCGTCGCTGCGGGTCTGAGCCTTGCTACCCAACTGCACGCGCATCACCGGGTCGCTCAACAACTGGCGGATCCCCGTCACCAGGGCGTCACGATCCTCGACCAACAGCCCGGTGACCCCGTCGACGATCGAGTCGGTCAGCCCGCCGGACGCGCGATAGCCGATGGTTGGCACCCCGTGCTGGGCGGCCTCGGTGACGGCAAGCCCCCAGCCTTCTTTGCGCGACGGCAGCACATGCACCCAGCTCTGCTGCAGGACACGGTGTTTGGTCTCTTCGTCGACATGACCGTGGAACGTCACCGAATCGGAGATGCCGAGAAGTTCGGCGTGCTCGACCAGCCGCCGCTGCCACCAGCCGCCGCCCAGGATGTCCAGGTGCAGTCCGGGGACCTCGGCACGCAGTGCCGCGACCGCCTCCAGGGCGTCTTCGATCTGCTTGTGTGGCACCAGCCGCGACAGCACGACGAGCCGGGGGCTGGTCGACCGGGGCAGCTCCAGCGTCGGGCCGGGAGCTTCGTCAAGTCCGTTGCGCACCACCGCAATCCGGCCGGAGTCCACCCCGAGCTCGTTGAGATCGCGAGCGGAGGGAAGTGACACGGTGACGTACTGGTTGCGGCGGTGCAGTCGCGGAGACAGTTTGGACTCGACGAACCAGCCGATCCGGCCCTTCATCGGGCCGGCCACCGGCCACAGTTCCCGGTGACAGTGATGCACGAGCACCGCCACCCGACGACCGAACGCCAGCCGGGCCAGGAACGGCAGCCCGTTCTGGGTGTCGACGACCACGTCGGGCCGGACCCTGCGCAACGGCCCGAGGCCGACGCGGGAGGCCACCATGGCCAGCCCGGCCCAGATGTACACGCTGTAGGGACCGCCGGCCCGGCTGATCTGCACCCCGTCGACGATCTCGCGGCGGGCCGCCCCCGGGTAACGCGCGGTGCGCAACGTGACGTTGACACCGTCGTCGGCCAGACACGCGCCGATGCGCTGCAGATAGGCCTCGCTGCCGCCGCCCTGGGGGTGCCCGGTGTCGCGCCAGCACAGGAGCAGGACGCTCCTCAGGCGTGGATCAGGACGGGCAGACATCGTGTTGAGGGTACCGGTCAGTAGGTTGGGCGGGTGCAGCCCAGCGACATCTCCGCGCACTTCGCCCGCCGGGCGACCCTGAGCCGGTCGGTGCGCCTTCTGGCGCAGTTCCGGTTCGAGCAGAGCGAACCGGCCCGGTTCTACGGGGCGCTGGCCGCCGATACCGTCGCCTTGACCACCGATCTGTGGACGGCCGCCACCGGGGAATCCCCTGCCGGACGCACCGTCCTCGACGTCGGCGGTGGACCCGGCTACTTCGCGTCGGCGTTCGATCAGGCGGGCATGCGATACGTAGGGGTGGAGCCGGATCCTCGGGAGGCGCATGCCGGAGCCGCGAGAGCGGCGACATCCAGCCTGAGCCCGGCTGTCGATTCCGCATCGGGCACGTTCGTCCGGGCCTCCGGGATGGCCCTTCCGTTCGCGGACGGCAGTGTCGACATCTGCCTGTCCTCCAATGTCGCCGAGCATGTGCCGCACCCGTGGCGGCTGGGTAACGAGATGTTGCGTGTGACGAAGCCCGGCGGCCTGGCGGTGTTGTCCTACACGGTCTGGCTCGGCCCGTTCGGCGGCCACGAGATGGGGTTGACGCACTATCTGGGCGGGGCCCGGGCAGCCGAACGGTACACCCGCAAACATGGTCATCGCCCCAAGAACGACTACGGCTCGTCGTTGTTCGCGGTGTCGGCGGCCGATGGCCTTGAATGGGCCGCCAGCACCGGCGCGCTGATCGCCGCTTTTCCGCGCTACCACCCACGATGGGCCTGGTGGATGACCGCGGTACCAGGGTTGCGTGAGTTCCTGGTGAGCAATTTGGTGCTGGTTCTGCGGCCGTCCTGACCATCCACTGGAACAGGTTCTCGTTTTTCTGGGAAATCTGGGTAATGTGACGCCCATGACACAAAGCGCAGCCGCCATAAGGACGGAATTCGACAAACTGTTCATCGGCGGCCACTGGGTGGAGCCTTCGACCTCCGAGGTCATCGAAGTCTTCTCCCCCGCGACCGGCGAGAAGGTCGGCCAGGTTCCGCTGGCCGCCGAGGCCGACGTCAACGCCGCGTGCGCCGCGGCCCGCAAGGCCTTCGACGAGGGCCCGTGGCCCCACAAGACGCCAGAGGAGCGCCAGGCCGTGCTGGCCAAGGCCGTCGAGCTCATCAACGAGCGGGCCGACGAGTTCAAGCACCTGCTGAAGCTGGAGACCGGGCAGCCGCCGACCATCGTCGACATGATGCAGTTCGGCGCGGGCGTGTCGAGCCTGCAGTACTACGCCGGCGCAGCCGACAAGTACGACTGGAAAGACATCCGCGACGGCATTTACGGCCAGACCCTGGTCATCAAGGAGCCGATCGGCGTTGTGGGCGCCGTCATCGCCTGGAACGTGCCCTTCTTCCTGGCCTGCAACAAGCTGGGTCCGGCCCTGCTCGCCGGCTGCACCGTCGTGCTCAAGCCGGCCGGTGAGACCCCGCTGACCACCAACCTGTTCGCCGAGGTGCTCACCGAGGCCGGCCTGCCCGAGGGCGTGCTCTCGGTCGTGCCCGGCGGACCGGAGACCGGTCGCGCCCTGACCGCCAACCCCGAGCTGGACAAGTTCACCTTCACCGGCTCCAGCGGCGTCGGCAAGGAGATCGGCAAGATCGCCGCCGAGAAGCTCAAGCCCTGCACGCTGGAACTCGGCGGCAAGTCCGCGGCGATCATCCTCGAGGACGCCGACGTGGACTCGACCCTGCCGATGCTGGTGTTCTCCGGCCTGATGAACTGCGGCCAGGCCTGTGTGGGCCAGACCCGCATCCTGGCACCGCGGTCGCGTTACGACGAGGTCGTCGAGAAGCTGTCCGCCGCCGTCGCGGCGATGCCGGTCGGCCTGCCTGACGACCCGGCCTCGATGATCGGCCCGCTGATCTCCGAGAAGCAGCGCGACCGGGTCGAGGGCTACATCAAGAAGGGCGTCGAAGAGGGTGCGCGCATCGTCACCGGCGGTGGCCGCCCCGAGGGCCTGGATTCGGGATGGTTCGTGCAACCGACCGTGTTCGCCGACGTCGACAACTCGATGACCATCGCCCAGGAGGAGATCTTCGGGCCGGTGCTCGTGGTGATTCCGTTCGACACCGAGGAAGACGCGGTCCGCATCGCCAACGATTCGCCGTACGGCTTGGCCGGCAGCGTGTACACGACGGACTTCCCCAAGGCCGTCGAGATCGCCTCGAAGATCCGCACCGGCACCTATGCGGTGAACATGTACGCCTTCGATCCCGGCGCCCCGTTCGGCGGCTTCAAGAACTCGGGTATCGGACGCGAGAACGGCCCGGAGGGCATCGACGCCTACACCCAGGCCAAGAGTGTGCTGCTGCCGTTCGGCTTCACCCCGGAGTAAAACTCGTGGGGAATCATCCCCGCGAACAGCCGCAAAACTGCCCCAGAACACCGGTTTTGGGGCAGTTTTGCGTCTTCTCGGCCAGGAGATGGACAGCGTGCATTCAGGTTGGGCAACTACGGTGGGCGCCCCAACAACAAGGAGGCACCATGGCAGTTTCCGTTGATCTGGCGAAGTCGCTCGACAAGGCCTACGAGGACAAGTCGCTCAAGGAGATCCTGGACGCCTCGCCCGCGGCACTGGCCGGGGTAACCGACGCCGACGCCGAACATCTCGCCGCGGCGTTCAACATCAAGACCGTGCGCCAGCTCGGGTCCAACAAGTTCTTCGCGGTTGCCGCGGCGCTGGTCGCGCTGGAGGCCGCCGGCTGATTCTCAGCGGCCCTGGAAGTTCGCGGCGCGTCGCTCGATGAAGGACTGCACACCTTCGGCGGCGTCAGCGGTGCCGAACAGTTCGGCAACCACGGGCCGCAGCCGGGCGATGGCCGCGGCGTCCCCTTCGCGGTGCGCGGTGTGCGCCGAGGCGAGGGTGGCCCGGACCCCGAGCGGCGCGGCGCGATCGGCGATGGTGTGCGCGATCTCCCGGGCTCGGGCGACGGCCGTATCGGTATCCGGCGCGACCTCCTGGATCAGCCCGATGCGGTGCGCCTCGGTCGCGTCGAACTCGTCACCGGTGAGCAGCCACCGCATGGCATTGCCCCAGCCGGTCTGGCGCGGTAGCCGCATGGTGGCGCCGCCGAACGGATAGATGCCCCGGAGCACCTCGATCTGCGCGAACCGGGCGTCCTGGGCTGCGACGCGGATGTCGGCGGCCAGGAGCAGTTCGATGCCGAGGGTCAGGCATCGGCCCTGGGCTGCCGCGACGACCGGTTTCGTCCACTCGCCGTCGAGGCGCCACGGGTCGCGTCCGCCCTCGGGCATGGGCAGTTCACCGCTGGCGACATACGGCGCCACGTCGACGAGATCGAGGCCTGCGGTGAAGTGCTCACCGTGGGCGAACAGCACACCGACGCGCAGGTCGTCGTCGGATTCCAGCAGTCCGTAGGCGAGCGAGAGATCGGTGAGCATCGCGACGTCGAACGCGTTGCGTTTCTCCGGGCGATTCAGTCCGATCAGCAGGACGTGGCCATCCCGCTGCAGGGTGAGGGTGCCCAGGGCCGGGTCTGTCGTCATAGGGGCAGTCAACGCCCCTTCACAGAATTATGCAAGACATCATAATTTTGCTTCGATCCGTCACCCCGGCGAGGACCTGTTCAGAAGCAGTTCACCTGCTAGTCTCTTGCGTACAAGCATGTTCGTTGGATACTCGACACCATGCGAGGATTCCATCATTTCTATGGTGGAAGACATAGAAGGGCGGTGCGCGATGTGGGTCGTTGAACTCAACCTCGCCGGTCACCGGTTCACCCGTCGGGTCCGCACACCACACACCCCGGTGCGCCCCATCACCCCTCGGATGCTGCTTCGCTGTTCCTCGCAGTTCCTGCATGACCGGGTCGCCTGACACCGCCGCGAAGCCGCGCAACAAGCGTGGCTCCACCCGCGCCCGCATGCTCAGCAGCGCGGTCGAGGTGCTGCGCGAGCGGGGCGCCGCCGGCGTCACGATCGATGAAGTCCTCACCCGCAGCGGCGCACCACGCGGTTCGGTGTACCACCATTTCCCCGGCGGACGTCGCCAGATCCTGATCGAGGCGCTCCAGTTCGCCGCGGACAGAATCGGCGATGTCATCGGCGCCGAAACTTCCGACAGCGCATGGGATCTGGTGCATCGATTCGTCGAATTCTGGGAACGGGTGCTCATCGGAAGCGATTTCGCCGCAGGTTGCCCGGTCGTCGCGGTGGCGATCGCCGCCCCCGACGAGGAACCCGACCTCACCGCGGCGGCCGCCGCCATCTTCGACCGCTGGCGCACCGCCCTGGCCGGGGCCTTCGCCGCCGACGGTTTCGACGAGTCCGACGCCTCCTCCCTGGCGGTGATGTGCATCGCCACCCTGGAGGGCGCCGTGGTGCTGTGCCGGTCGTCCCGATCGGTCAATCCGTTGCACGATGTCGCCCGGCAACTCGAATTCCTGATCAAGTCAAGGGAATTCGTCCGGCGCAACGGCGTGCCGCGGTTCAGTCGGCAGTCACCCTGACCCATCGGACACAGACGAAGTCGCCGTTGGTCCCGGATTCGGCCAGCGCCCACTCGGACCGAACCGGCAGGACCGGCGACCCCGCCCCCAATGTGCAGGGCGCGTAGCTGACGATCATCTCGTCGATCAACCCGCCCGTCACGAACTGGGCGGCGATGTCCCCTCCGCCGACCAGCCAGACGTCCTTGCCGGCCGCGGCCTCGACCAGCTGCGGGTGCAGCTCGGCGACATCGCCGGAGAACACCTGCACCGGGTAGTCGGTGGAGATGATCTGCGGCCGATGGGTCAGCACCCATGCCGGCTGCTCGTACCCCCACTCGTCGGGATGGTTCTTCACGATCCACTCGTAGGTGGACGACCCCATCGCCAGCGCACCAATGGTTTTGATGAATTCGTCGTACCCGAACGGGCCCTGCTGGTCGATGTCCCGCGAGATCAGCCAGTCCAGGCTGTCCTCGGTGTCGACGATGAACCCGTCCAAGCTCGAAGCGGTGTAGTACACGGTCTTCACCAGTCAGTCCTTCCTCATCCATTCCAGTGGGTCACCCCGGTCGACCTGGACACCATGTCGGGCCAACATTCCCCGCACGAGTGCCCGCCGATGCGCCGAATAGGTGAGCACGTGCGCGATGATCCCGTACAGCTGGAAGGATTCCGGCGGATCGCACAGCGCATCGATCACAGTGTCGCCCAGTCGCCCCGCGGCCGAGTATTCGGATATCAGTGTGGTCCAGCGCTTTCCGATGACACGATGGTGCGCCGCGAGCTGCCCGGCCGTCGCCTCGCCGGTCGTCGTACGCGAGGGGAAATCCCGGCCCTCGATGGTCGCCAGCCAGACCTCCTTGGTCCACACGATCGCGCCGAGTACCGCCGCGACGCTGGGTTCCGGTCCGTCCCAGTCCAGTACCACCTGGCCCGGTGAGATCTCCCGGCCCCATTGCTGTTCGGAAAGCTCGGCGGCGGTACCGATCAGGTAGTCGGTGTCGGCGACATCGTGCACAAGCATGAACTGGGCGATATCCGGGCCGGCGGCCTCGCCCGGGTCGGCATCGCACCACAACGACTGCGGCGGATGGAAGTGCACTCCGTTGGGAGCGGTCAACCGGAATCCGACATCGTCGGCGCGAGACGGCGGCACCCCGAAGGCGCGGCGGAACGCCCGGGAGAACACCTCGGCCGACGACCACCCTTCGGTCTCGGCCACCTCGGCCACCCCGGCCCCCTGCTGCAACCGCCAGGCCGCACGCTCGAGCATGACCCGCCGGCGCAGCGCCGCGGGTGGTTCCCCCGTGAGCCGGCGCACCTCGCGGGAGAAGTGAAACTCCGAGGCATAACTGCTGCGGGCCATGTCGCCGACGCCCGAGTTGTCGTCGTCGACGACTGCGTCGAGCAGTTCGCGTAGCCGGTCACGGCCGTTCGGTTGGTCCTCCACGGTCACCGAGTATGGTCGGCCGTCCGTCTGCGAACCATGACATTTCCTGCTGTGGTTGCCCGGGCCGATTCAGCTGTCCAGCACCTGCGCCACCCGCGCCTCCACGTCGACGCCGTCGAGATCGGACAGGTTGACACCGAACCGCCCGGTGAGCGCGTCGAGAACCTCTGCGGCGGTGCCGAATCGGATGCGTTCGGTCTCACCGTGGCTGTGGATCGCCAGATTCCGGCCGCGCAAGTTGATCCTGGCATCGTCGGTGACGAGCGCCGCGGACAGCCCGACGATGAAGACCCCGCCGGGATGCGTTGAGACATACCAGCTTCCGACCTCGAGGTCGATCCGCGGTTGCGGCACGGCGGTGAACCGGTACAGCGGCTGCCACTGACCGCGGACCTGCGCGGCCAGTTCGTACTCAGGCTCGTGGCGGGTGGGCAACTGCAGCAGCCGGTAGGGCTCGTGGCGGGTCTGCTGCACCGCACCGGTCTGCAGCCGGATCGGCGACGACAGCGTCTGCCCGCCGAAGCCGACGTCGACCAGATACCGCCCGGCCTCCCCTGGCACCATCACGGCCAGCACGTTGTGGGTGAGCGCGGGCAACGGGGCGCCGGGTTCCTTCATCCAGACCACCCGCCCGGCGAGACGTTCGACGCCGTAGCCCAGCTCGTCGAGGGCGTAGCCGAGCAGCCCGTTGTGCTCGTAGCAGTAGCCGCCGCGGCGCCGGCTGACCAGCTTGTCGGACAGCGCCGCGGCACTCAGATCGGCGACCGGGATGCCCAGCAGCGGGTCCAGGTTCTCGAACGGGATGGTGCGGCCGTGTGCGGCGATGACGCCCCGCAGGGTGTCGGAGTCCGGTTGAGTCGAACCGTCATAGCCGATCCGGCCGAGGTAGCCGAGCAGGTCGAATGCCGAGTCAGACGGCGAGTCAGATGGCGATGAGCCCATGCCGGCCAATGATGCTGCCTCAACCGTGGTTCAGGTCAACTCGACTGTGACGAATCCGTCGGTCTCATAGCCACGCGGCGCGACCTGTGGTTTTGAGAGGATTGTCCACAGCTACTCGGCGGTAGGCAGATGGACCAGTGAAGCAAATGGGTTTTTTACCCTCCACCTGGGTACACTAGCAAAACTAGAACACGTTCCAATCCACATCAGGGGGACCCTGTGGCTGCGACCGACATCGATCCGTCCGAAATCACCAAGTGGGATCCGGGCCTGACCGAGAAGGTCATGGGCTTCTTACGGCCGCTCATCAAGGGCTACCACCGCGCCGAGGTGCGCGGGCTGGACAGCTTCCCCAATGGTGGCGCGCTCGTGGTGTCGAACCACTCCGGCGGCCTGTTCGCTCTGGACGTGCCGGTGTTCGCGACGGGCTTCTACGAGAAGTTCGGCTTCGAGCGCCCCGTGTACACCCTCAGCCACGACATGCTGATGACCGGGCCGACCGCGGCCTTCTTCAAGAAGACCGGATTCATCCGGGCCAACCACGAGAACGCCGACGAGGCCCTGCGCTCCGGGGGCGTGGTCGTGGTGTTCCCCGGCGGTGACTACGACGTGTACCGGCCGACCCTGTCGGCCAACAAGATCGACTTCGCCGGGCGCACCGGTTACATCAAGGCCGCGATCAACGCCGGCGTGCCGATCGTGCCGATGGTCGGCATCGGCGGCCAGGAGACCCAGCTGTTCCTGTCCCGCGGCACCGGGGTGGCCAAGGCCCTCGGCCCGATCGCGCGGCTGGCCCGCACCAAGATCGTGCCGGTGTCGTTCGGTTTTCCGTTCGGCCTGTCTGCCGTACTGCCGCTCAATGTGCCGTTGCCGAGCAAGATCGTGATGAAGACGCTGGAGCCGATCGACATCGAGGCCGAGTTCGGTGAGAACCCCGATATCGACGAGGTCGACGCGCACGTCCGCCGGGTCATGCAGCGCGCGCTGGACGAGCTGGCCGAAGAGCGCCGCTTCCCGGTGATCGGCTGAACACCGGTGAATCCGCTCGATCTGCTGACGGGACCGCTGGACCGGGTCACCGACACCGTCGGCCTGGTCACCACCATGCGCCGGGCCGGAATCATCACGGCGATGCGCCCGGACAAATACCTGCGCATCGCCGCCGCCATGGCGCGCGAGAACATGAGCGTCACTTCGGGTTTCGCGGCCTCGGCACAGCGCTGCCCGAATCGGCCCGGCCTGGTCGACGAACTCGGCACGCTGACCTGGCAACAGGTCGACCAGCAGGCCGACGCCCTGGCCGCCGGCCTGCAGGCACTGCCTGATGGTGAACCGAAGGTGCTCGGCATCATGGCCCGCAATCACCGCGGGTTCGTGCTGTCGCTGATCGCCGCCAACCGCATCGGCGCCGACGTGCTGCTGCTCAACACATCCTTCGCCGCGCCTGCGATGGCCGAGGTGATCAACCGCGAGTCGGTCGACGCCGTCATCTACGACGAGGAGTTCACCGACACCGTCGACCGCGCCCTCTCCGACCGGCCCACCGCCGCGCGGATCGTCGCGTGGACCGACACCCACGCCCACGACGTCACGGTGGCCAAGCTGGTAGAGCAGCACCGTGGCGAGGAGCCCCGGCGGGCCGAGGAGAAGAGCAAGGTGATCTTGCTGACCTCGGGCACCACCGGAACTCCCAAGGGCGCCAAGCATTCCGGCGGTGGCCCCGAGGTGCTCAAGTCGATCCTGGATCGCACCCCGTGGCACACCGAAGAGCGCGTCGTGATCGTCGCGCCGATGTTCCACGCCTGGGGTTTCTCCCAGCTGGCCTTCGCGGCCTCGATGGCCTGCACCATCGTCACCCGCCGCAAGTTCGACCCCGAGGCCACGCTCGAGCTCGTCGACCGGCACCGGGCCAAGGGCCTGTGCGTGGTGCCGGTGATGTTCGACCGGATCATGGAACTGCCCGAGAACGTGCTGAACCGCTATGACGGACGCACGCTGAGGTTCGCGGCGGCATCCGGATCGCGCATGCGGCCCGATGTCGTCATCGCATTCATGGACCGGTTCGGCGACATCATCTACAACAACTACAACGCCACCGAGGCCGGCATGATCGCCACCGCGACGCCGGCCGACCTGCGCGCCGCCCCCGATACCGCGGGCAGACCCGCCGAGGGCACCGAGATCCGCATTCTCGACA
This sequence comes from Mycolicibacterium nivoides, assembly GCF_003855255.1. Taxonomy (NCBI): domain Bacteria; kingdom Bacillati; phylum Actinomycetota; class Actinomycetes; order Mycobacteriales; family Mycobacteriaceae; genus Mycobacterium; species Mycolicibacterium nivoides. Next base: position 6,233,366 of record NZ_CP034072.1, read on the forward strand.
CGGAGTTCCGGCAGGTGCCCACCGGGGAGGTGGGCACCATCTACGTGCGCAACTCGACCCAGTTCGACGGCTATACGTCCGGTACGACGAAGGATTTCCACGAGGGCTTCATGTCCTCGGGCGACGTCGGCTACCTCGACCAGGCGGGCCGGTTGTTCGTGGTGGGCCGCGACGACGAGATGATCGTCTCCGGCGGCGAGAACGTCTATCCGATCGAAGTGGAGAAGGTACTGGCCGGCCATCCCGATGTCGCGGAGGCCGCGGTGATCGGTGCCGACGACGCGCAGTACGGACAGCGGCTCGTCGCGTTCGTGGTGCTCTCCGGTGCGGTCACCCCCGATGAGCTCAAGGCGTATGTTCGAGAGAACCTGGCCAATTACAAAGTGCCGCGGGAGATCACCGTGCTCGCCGAGTTGCCGCGCAACAGCACCGGCAAGATCGACCGACGCCAACTCCAGGAGAAGGTGAATGGCTGAACGCCGACGGCTGCTCGCAGCGGCCGCTGAGCTGCTCAACGCTGCCAACGCAGTGAAACCGATCGGACGCAGGGGTTACGGCACGATCCTGGCCTTCGCGTTCGGCTGGCCCACCTCGGAGAACGCACCACTGGTGATCACCGGGTCGGCGCTCGATGCGCTGCGCCGCGCCATCCGTGGTGACTACAGGTCCGCGAGCGGACGAATCTCCTTGCTGCTCAAGACGATTTCCTGGGCATTGCTGGTGCTGGTGCACCGTCGCGGTGTGCAGTCCCGGCGCTACTTCGAAGATCCGGTACGCGAGACCCTGGCCGACGAGTACCCGTCGGCGCTGCGACCCCTGCGTCGCGGCGAGGTGTACTCCACGTCCATGAGCCGGCGTCGCTATGTGAGCAAGACCGTGCACTACGGCCCGCATCGGGCCAACCTCGCCGACATCTGGATGCGCCCGGACCTGCCCCGCGACGGCAAGGCGCCGGTGCTGCTGCAGGTACCTGGCGGGGCGTGGATGATCGGCATGCGCCGGCCCCAGTCGTACCCGCTGATGAGTCACCTGGCCGAGCAGGGCTGGATCTGCGTGTCGATCGGCTACCGGATCAGCCCGCGCCATCCCTGGCCGAACCACATCATCGACGTGAAGCAGGCGTTGGCCTGGGTGAAGGCCAATATCGCCGAGTACGGCGGCGACCCCGACGCGGTGTGCATCACCGGCGGTTCGGCAGGTGGGCATCTGACCGCACTGGCCGCGCTGACCCCCAACGATCCGAAGTGGCAGCCGGGTTTCGAGGACGCCGACACCTCCGTCGCCGCCGCGGTACCCGTGTACGGCCGCTACGACTGGTTCAGCACCGCCGGCACCGGGCGGGCCGAGTTCGTCGAGGTGCTGGAGCGGCTCATCGTCAAGCTGCCGCTGGCCGCCAATGATCAGGTGTACAAGGACGCCTCACCGATCACGCTGGTACACCCCGATGCCCCACCGTTTTTCGTGCTGCACGGCGCCAATGACTCCCTCATCCCGGTGGGCGAAGGCCGCGAATTCGTCGCCGCGCTGCGCAAGGTGTCGAACTCGCCGGTGGTCTACGCCGAGATTCCGCACGCCCAGCACGCCTTCGACATCTTCGGCTCACCGCGCGGGCACTACACGGCCGATGCCGTCGCGGAGTTCCTGAACTGGGCCCGCGCCAGGGTCAGCTCTCAGAACACCGCGGAGATCGCTTCCGGTTACTAGAATTTCTGAGATGTCCACACCGGACACCGAGATCGCCGCACTGGCCGCCGAACTGCCGGACCACGCGGTGATCACCGATCCCGCCGTGATCGAGGGCTATCGGCGCGACGCCGCACTCGACCCGGAAGCGGGCCGGGCACGGGCCGTGGTGCGGGCCACCAGGACGGAGGATGTGCAGGCCGTGCTGCGGTGGGCCAGCGCACATGGTGTGCCCGTGGTGCCCCGGGGCGCGGGATCCGGGCTCGCCGGCGGCGCCAACGGGGTCGACGGCGGCATCATCCTCAGCACCGAACGGATGCGCGACATCCGCATCGACACCGCGAGCCGCGTCGCGGTGGTGCAACCCGGTCTGATGAACTCCGAGGTGAAGAAGGCAGCCGCTGAGCACGGGCTGTGGTACCCGCCCGACCCGGGCTCGGTCGAGATCTCCTCGATCGGCGGGAACGCGGCGACCAACGCCGGCGGGTTGTGCTGTGTGAAGTACGGGGTCACCAGCGATTACGTGCTCGGCATGGAGGTGGTGCTGGCCGACGGCACGGCCGTGCGGTTGGGCGGCCCACGATTGAAAGACGTTGCCGGCCTGTCCTTGACCAAGCTGTTCGTCGGTTCCGAGGGCATCCTCGGGGTGATCACCGAACTCACCCTGCGGCTGATCCCGGCGCAGCCCCCGGCTTCGACCGCGGTCGCGCTGTTCGGCTCGGTGCAGGACGCCGCCGACGCGGTGGTGGCCATCACCGAGAAGGTCCGGCCCGCGATGTTGGAGCTGATGGACCACGCGACCATCAACGCCGTCGAGGACTATCGCCGCATGGGCCTGGACCGCTCGGCAGAGGCGATGCTGCTGGTTCAATCCGATGCACCCGGCGCCGCCGCCGAGGAGATCGCCCACATCGTCGAGGCCTGCGAGAAGTCCGGTGCCACCGAGGTTTACGCGACCGACGACGCCGAAGAGGGCGCCGCGTTCACCGCGGCCCGTCGGCTGGTGGGCCTGGCCCTCATGCAACTGGGCACGTTCTATCTCGAGGACGTCACGGTACCGATACCCGACCTGCCGGAACTGGTCGCCGGCATCAAGCGCATCGCCGACGACTGCGACGTGCTGATCTGCGTCGTCGCGCACGCCGGCGACGGAAACACCCACCCGGTGGTGGTGTTCGATGCCGAGGATCCGGATATGAGCGAGCGCGCCCGTCAGGCGTTCGCCCGGGTCATGGAACTGGCGATCGCCATGGGCGGCACCATCACCGGCGAGCACGGCATCGGCCGGCTCAAAAGGGATTGGCTGCCACTACAAGTCGGCGATGACGTGATGGCGTTGACCCGCCGGATCAAGGATGCCCTGGATCCACAGGGCATCCTCAACCCGGGTTCGGTGTTGCGCTAGTTCCCAGACCGCTGACGACGCCGAGGCTACGGTTTCTGACGTAATTCGCCGGATTTTCCGTCAGAAACCGTAGTCCCGGCGCGAGAAACTAGTTGGCCAGCACCCCGTGCAGGGCCTTCTTCGCCTCGGTGATCGCCGCGAGCAGGTTCGTCCGCACCTCACCGAGCTTGGCCTTCTGTTCGTCCGTGCCCGTGAACGCGATGGTGCGGGCCAGACCCGCGACCTCGTGCAGGCCGGTGCGGATCTTGATTACATCCGCGAACTTGCCCACCTTGCCGAACAACGCGTGCGCGGTCTCGCTGGTGATGCCGCGCCAGGCCAGCAACTGGGTGCCGAATTCGGTCAGCGTGGCGACACCGCCGGACACAGTGACCACACCGCGGCCGGCCAGTGCGGCGATGGCCAATTCGACGATGTCCAGCGGTGGGGTGAAGGCACCGCCGGTGGCTTCGGTGGTGCGCTCGACGATCTGTTCAGCCGTGGCCGGTCCGTCGAGCAGCAGTGCCGCCGTGCCGACCGCCGCACGCTTGAGCGCGAAGCCCGGCCCGGAGCCCTTACCGAACCCGGGGCCGCCGAAACCGCCACCGAAACCGGGTGCGCCGAACGCCCCCGGACCGAACCCACCCTGCCCCTCGGGACCGCAGTTGCCGCCGCCGAATCCCACCGGACCCCAGCCGCCAAAGAATCCTCCAAAACCCATGTCACACATCCTTTTTCCAGATTTCAGCCGGACCAGCGGAGCGCGGCCCGACAGGTGTATCAAGTTCCTTGATACGCCCCTATCCGGGCCAATTCAATGAGATCTGGCTGAGAACTGGTTGAGCTGTGGGCGAAACGGTGCGACCGATCCGCATGGTCGGCGAGTGCGGCGCATGTGAAGATGCCAGCTATGACTGCCCCCGACAGCGAGCCGCTGGGATACCTCCTGCACCGGGTAGCTGCCACGCTGCGGCCAGAAGCGGCCGCGGTTCTCGCTCCGCTCGGACTCGGACTGGCGGAGTTCGTCTGCCTGCGGATCATCTCGCTGAACCCCGGGCTCACCAGCGCCGAACTGGCCCGCTTCACCAACGTCAGCGCGCAGGCGACCAACCAGCTGCTGCACCGCCTGGAAGCCGCGGGCGCGGTGCGCCGCCCCGATACAGCGGCGGCGGGCAAGGCGCTGCCCGCCGAACTCACTGCGTCGGGCCGAGCGTTGCTCACCCGCGCCGAGGAGGCCGTGCACACCGCCGATCAGCGGGTACTGGACCGCCTGACGCCCACCGAACAGCGGCAACTCAAGGCGTTGTTACGCAAAGCCGGACGGGGCGACAACCCGTGCGGTCCGGTCGGCCGCTGACGCACGTCGCCGTTGCATCGGAGCGGCCAGCTCGGCCAGAGCGGACAAGAACAACTCATCCATCCGAGGACTCAGCTCCGACAGCGTCGCGGCGCCGGCATGACTGGCTGAGCCGAAGACCTGAACGAGTGCGTCCGGGTCGGCGGGCGCGCCAATGGACAGGCACAGGCAAGCCATGCCGTCGGCCCGCAGTTCTTCGAGCGCCTTGGCGGCGTCGGCCTGGGCATATCGTCCCTCGTAGCCGTCGTCGTACGGGTACCCGTCGGAGAGTACGAGCAGCAGCCGGTGTGGCGCTCCCGCTTGGGTTTTGAGGATTTCACCGGCACCGCGGATCCCCGCGCCGAGACGCGTATATCCGAAAGGCTGAAGCTGGCCGAGCCGGGACCGCTCGGCGGCGCCGAAGCGTTGCTCGAAGGTCTTGATGGCAAGCAGATGCACGGCTTGGCGGCCTTGGGAGCGGAAACCGTAGACGGCCACCCGATCACCGAGTTCTTCGAGCGTGGCCGCTAGCGTCTCGGCCGCCTGCAACTGATGGTCGTGCACCGCCAGGCCCTCGGTGTCGGTGTCGGTGACCGAGCCCGACACGTCGAGCAGGATCAGAACACCTAGGTTGCGGTCCAGGTTCCGTCGTTCGGTGTAGATGTGCTCCGGTGGCGCATGGCCCGAACGCAGGTCTACGAACAAGTCGACGAGTGCCTCGGTATCCAGTTCGTCACCATCGGCGCGGCCACGCAGAATCTTCGGACCCAGGCCGACTCGCGATAGACGCTGTCGCAGCATGTGATCCGGCGCTGCCCCGGCGGGTGTCACCTCCGCCGCGGAGGTCAGCGGAAAATCGATGACCCGGCACCACTGCGGCCGGTAGCGGTCGTTGTGGGTATCCCATTCCGGGTACAGCGCACCTCCGGCGCTCACCGCAACGTCCGGCCTGCCCTTGTCGGCGAACTCGATCCGGATGGGCAGAGGCCTGGCGTTCGCCCCAACCTGACGTGCCCGCCGAACCGCACCGATCGGCAGCTCGGCACCGGCGCTGTCATCGCCGAACGAACGCGAGCCGCCGAACATCTTCCGGAGGAATTCCGAGAGAGCTCGCGATGTGAAGGCCGGCGCCTCGAACAGCTTGAGGATCTTGCTCTCCTCGGTTGGCCCCTCGTCGTTGGCGTCGTCATCGTCAGCGTCGTCATCCGAACCGCTCGCCACCGGGTCGAATGCGAACCGCGCGTCGCGGGAGCACCCCGGACCTGTGGCGTCGCGGGCAGACCTCAGCAGCATCGTGGGCCTGATGACACCGAACCATTCCGGTGGATCGAACACCGGGGCACGGCTTTTGGCCAGTGCCAGCGAATCGGCGGGACCGGCGGTGGAGTGTCGATTGACCGGACACAGGGTGGCCGCCAGCGGAACTCGGGAAGCCAACTCAGCCAGGGCTCGATGCCCCTCTTCGGACAGGTAACGCGAGGCCAGTGCCGGCCGGATGCGCAACGCCTTCACCCACTGGCGGTCCAGACTTCCGGCTGCCAGCAGCGCACATTGCAGCACCAGTTCACGGCGTTGCTCGGCCTCGGTCAGATCCGCCGAGACGAAGACGACGCGGCCGTCGGTATGCGCGAGCCGACCGGCCGGAGCCGGCGCCACATCGACTGCCCGGCCTACGATGAACGTCGCGAGCAATCGAAACCGCTGCAGCCCTGCGGGTTCGGTTCCGGTCACGTCACGTCGAGCACACCGTCGGCCAGCTCACCGAGGGCACGCACGATGTCGGGATCATCGGACAGGGCCCGAACGATCGCCGCCTGTACAGCGCTACGTACCGGCAGGCCCTCGGCGATCAGTCCGCCGGCCAGGATCAGCATTCGGGTGGAGGACGCCTCACGTAGCGGTGAGCCCTGCAGCCCGCGGATGGCGTTGCCGAGGCGAACCAGGGCGCCTGCCGTTCGCCGGTCGATCCCGGCCTCATGAGCGACCACCTCGACTTCGATGTCGGCGGGCGGGAAGTCGAGTTCGATCGCTACGAACCGCTGGCGGGTCGATTCCTTGATGTTCTTCAGGATGCTCTGGTAGCCGGGGTTGTAGGAGATGACCAGTTGGAACCCGGGCGCCGCGGACAGGGTGGTGCCGAGCCGGTCCACCGGGAGTTCGCGCCGGTGATCGGCCAGCGGATGGATGACCACGGTGGTGTCCTGACGCGCCTCGACGATCTCGTCGAGATAGCAGATGGCCCCTTGGCGGACCGCCCTGGACAGCGGTCCGTCGACCCAGATTGTTTCCCCGCCCTTGAGCAGGAAGCGGCCCACAAGATCAGCAGAGGTCATGTCCTCATGGCCGGCCACGGTGATCAATTCGCGCCCGAGCTCGTGCGCCATCGCCTCCACGAAGCGGGTCTTCCCGCATCCGGTCGGACCCTTGAGCAAGACCGGCAATCCGCGCCGGGCGGCCGCCCGGAACACGTCGGCCTCGTCACCGACCGAACGGTAGAACGGCGCGGGTGTGGCCGCAGACTCCACGGCGAGTTCCACGCTGTGATGATTGGTGGACATCAGTTCTCCGGCATGAACGGTGTCACCGTCGGGAGTTGTGCACCCTCCGGCAGCACCAGCTGACCGTCGGTGTTGATGAAGCCGGACCGCTTGGTGGGTATGGGTAGAACCGGGTCCGGACAGGGGGTGTCTGTGCCGGCACCGCAGATGCCGCCGGTGAAGTACGAGCGCTTCATGTGATCCTCCGGCCAGGGGTCTGAGTGCATGCCGATCCACTGGGCGGGCAGGTTGTAGAAGAAGAAGAAACACGCGCTGACCCCGGCGAAGATCGCCAGGAAGCGGACGAACTGCTGTTTGGCGAATCCGCCTCGCACCCGGTCGATTCCACGCTCGACGATGGTGCGGCCGCGGTCATCGGTGAAGAAACGCAGACAGCACAGGGCCGCCTGGACACCGCCCCACATCAGCCCCTCGTAGATCGGCCACTGGTAGTAGGTGCCGGCGTTGAACGAGACCGACCGGATCGCGCCCGGGTAGGTGTAGAACCCGATCGGCAGCATGACCAGCGCTTCCATCACGAAATCGAAGACGAATGCCATCGCATAGGTGACCAGGATCAGCCGCAGGTTGCTGATGCCCGGCCAGCGGTTCTTGATCTTGCGCATCAGCCAGCAGCCGACGATGGTGATCAGCAGGACGCCGTATGCGTAACCGGGCACGTTCGTCAGCAGCGGTTCGGCGACCTGGCGACCCGGTTCCTCCGGTGACACCCAGCCAGGGATGTTCGACGACCAGGAGCCACGGTTGAACAACCAGGTGTTGTAGGTGCACCAGGTGTTGAAGTAGTTCAGCAACGGGTCCTGGAAGAACATCAAGCCCATCGACACGAAAAGCATGCCGTCCAAGGTGATTCGCCGTTCGCGCCGCCACGGCCTGATGAAGAACCACCAGATGGCGAACGGCAGACCGACCCAGAGCACAACCGCGTTCGCGATCAACGGGATCTTCATGTAGAGCGGCGGCTCATGGATGCCGCCCGGCACACGTTCGAAGTAGGGGCCGGTGAGCCAGCTGATCCAGACATACAGCTGCAGGGCCAGCAGCGCCCCGCCGACGATGGCCCAGACCTGGACCGGCTTGACCGACCGGTCCACCTCGACCACCGCGGGCTTGGTCTCAAGATCACTCACGCCACTGCCTCCTTTGGGGCGCGCCCTGATAGCACGCACGGCTCAATGCTGGTGACGGGACGACGAAACACTCCTTGATGCAAGGGTTCTCGTTCACCGATCACGAATATACCGCTCAGTATCTGAGATACCAAGAGGTTTTTCAGATCTGTGGCAGAATTTCGGGCATGGTCGAGCGGTGGACACGGGAACGGCGCCTGGAGCGCACCCGCTCTCTGCTACTCGACGCCGCCGAGGCCGTGTTCGCCGAAAAGGGCTTCACCGCAGCATCTCTCGATGACATCGCCCATGCCGCCGGCTACACGAAGGGCGCCATCTACAACCACTTCGCCACGAAGGAAGATCTCTTCCTGGCAGTGAGCGACAGATACTGGCGCCGGTATTTCGACAACTTCGCCGAGGTGATGTCCTCGTCGAGTCAGGTCGGCGAGCCCGAGCTCGACGAGATCGCCAAGCGCTGGCGTGAACTGAGTCGTGACCGGGGCGCCGAGCACGCCGCACTCGGCCACGAATTCACCCTCTACCTGCGACGCAACCCCGACGCCCGGGAACGGGTGGCGGCCAAGCGGGCTGAGGTCGTCGAGGCGCTCAGCGCCTTCATCGCCACCGGCATGGAACGTCTGGGTGCGACGCTGCGGATCCCGGCGTCAACATTCGCCCAGGTGCTCATCGCCACCAGTGAGGGTGTGGTGCTGGGCAGCGAACTCGACGATGTCGACCTCTACCGGCCCATGGTGGAGATGTACGTGTCGGCCATCAAGCTGCACTGACCACGCCTACGCCGAAACTACGGTTTCTGATGGGGATCCGCCGAAATTCCGTCACAAACCGTAGTCTCGGCGCGAGAGTGTCAGAAGACGCGGACCTGACCTTCGAGCACCGGAACGGTGTCGGGCAGCTTGTAGGTCTGAATCCCGTTGCGGAACATGATGTTCTCCCGGGTGTGTTCGGGGAGGTGCTTGACCAACCAGCGAGGGTCGTCGAAGGTCCAGTGCGGGTAGTCGCTGGAGAACAGCAGGATCTTGTCGCACTCCATCCATTCGAAGGCCCGCGACAACTCGGTCTTGTCCTCGGGGTAGTCCAGCGGCTGGGTGGTGAACTTGATGTGGTTCTTGACGTACTCCGACGGCTTGCGCTTGATGTCCATCCAACCCTTGCGCTTCTCGTAGATGGCATCCATCCGCCACATCAGGGGCAGGATCCAGGTGAACGCATGCTCGACGAACACCACCCGCAGCGTCGGGAAGCGGTCGAAAACCCCGTCGAAGATCAGGCTCATCACCTGATTGGCCGCCAGCAGCGAGTACGTGACCATGAAGTCGTGGTTGTAGCTGGGTAGTCCGACCGGCGGGAGCGGGAGTTCGTCGTACTCGCCGCGGGACAGGTGGCAGCTCACGGTGATGTCGTGCTTGGTCGCCGCCGCCCAGATCGGGTCGTACTTCGGATCACCCCAGGATGGTCGCGGCTCGGCCTTGATCAGGATCTGCGCCATGTAGGGATGGCCGGCCCACCGCTCGATCTCCTGCGCCCCCAACTCCGGTGCTTCGACCGCCAGGCAGATGGATCCGCGCCAGCGCTCGTGCCAGTTGTTGTGACTGTCCAGCCAGTGGTTGGCCTGCCAGTCGTTCAGCGCGCAGTTCATCACATGGTTGGCCTCGGGAATGTGGGCCGAGTATGCGGCGGGCTCCAGGATCGCGATGTCCGCGCCGGCCTCCATGATCAGCTGCCGGAACGCGAGATCGGGGTCACTGCCGGCGAATTCGCCGTCGGAGGGGAAGGAATCGGTCCGCATCGCGTAGGCATGCGCGTAGTCGGGAGCGTCGTAGTAGATCAGATCGCCGACATCGTGCGTGTTGAAGTATCTGGACCGCCACGGCTCCGGGATGTACTGACCGAGCTCGCCTCGTCGGGGCACGGGATGCACGTCGGAATCGACGCATCGCACCGCGATGCGTTCGGTGGCAGGAATCCTTGGCGACGTAGTAGTGGTCATCGTCATTCCCTCTCGATCACCGCGTGGCCGCGACGGCGATGGACTTGGTCTCGAGATAACCGTCGAGCCCTTCACGGCCGAGTTCCCGGCCGTAGCCGCTGTCCTTGATACCGCCGAACGGTGCGAACGGATCCATCGTGTACCCCTGGTTTACCCCGAAAGTCCCGGTTTGTACACGCTCGGCGATCCCGATTCCCCGCTCGGGATCGGCCGTCCACACCGAGCCGGCCAGGCCGTAGTCGGAATCGTTGGCGATCGCGACCGCCTCATCCTCGTCCCGGTAGCCGATCACGGTGAGGACGGGACCGAAGATCTCTTCGCGGGCAATACGCATCGAGTTGTCGGCGCCGGCGAACAGGGTGGGCCGCACATACCAACCGGTGTCCACGCCGTCGGGCAAATCTGTACCGCCGCAGACCAGCCGGGCGCCCTCGCGTCGGCCGAGGTCGATGTAGTCGCGTACCCGTTGCTGTTGCCGTCGGGACACGAGTGGTCCCAGCTCGGTGGCTGGATCGGCGGGATCGCCCACGACGAGTGCGTTCATCCGATCGGCCAGGGCGTCGACGAATTCGTGCTGACGCGTAACAGGAACCAGGATGCGGGTCAGCGCATTGCAGATCTGGCCGCTGTTGGACAGGCTGGCCGACCGCACCCCGGCCGCGACCACCGCCGGGTCGGCGTCATCGAGGATGACGGCCGCCGACTTTCCGCCGAGCTCGAGGCTCACCTTCGTCAGGTTGGCCGCGGCCGCCGCGGCGACGGCCCGTCCCGCGGCGCTGGAGCCGGTGAACGAGACTTTGTCGACGCCGGGGTGGCCCACCAGATGGGCGCCCACGGTGGCATCACCCGGCACTACGGTGACCACGCCCTCGGGCAGGCCGACCTCCCTGAGCATCTCAGCCAAAAGCAGCGCGTCCAAAGGTGATTCAGGCGCGGGTTTGAGCACTACCGCGCAGCCCGCCAGCAACGCGGGCACGAGCTTGGTGACGATCAGGAACTGCGGCATGTTCCACGGCACGACGGCTGCGACGACGCCTACCGGGTCCTTACGAATGTGGACGTCGGAACCGAAGAAACCGGTGCGCGTCTCGTGCCACGGGTGGGTCTCGGCCAGGTCGCAGAACGCCGACATCATCATCGTCGGCAGCCCGACCTGCGCTCGCTGGGCAAAGCTGATCGGCGCGCCGATCTCAGCCGAGATCAACTGTGCCATCTCGCCGTGCCGCCGCGCGTAGACCTCGGCCAGGCGCCGCACGACCGCAATGCGGTCCGCCGGCTCCAGGCGTGGCCACGGCCCCTGGTCGACCGCCGCGCGAGCCGCCACGACCGCGGCGTCCACGTCGGCAGGCTGGGCCTGCACCACACGAGCGATGGGCTGCTCGGTGTGTGGCGAGATGACCTCGATCGTGTCAACGGGGTCGCCGTCCAGCGACCAGTCGGCCTCGACACCGAGGTACTCCCCAAGATGCTGATCCATTCGGATCCTCCCGCCTCACTCCGACCCAGAGTATCAACTACTTGTCATTGACGGAACCGCCGTCTACCGTCGAGCTGAAGCCCTGGCCGGCCGCCGCAGCCCATCTCGGCGCCGTCGGCCGAATCACATCGCAGAGGAGCGGGCATGGCTCGGTTTCCCAAGCCGGCTGAAGGCAGCTGGACTCAGCACTACCCGGAGCTGGGCACCGGCCCGGTGTCGTACGAAGATTCGATCAGCCCGGAGATCTACGAGCTGGAGCGCAAGGCGATCTTCAAACGTGCTTGGCTGAATGTCGGCCGGGTCGAACAACTTTCACGCAAGGGCAGCTACTTCACCCGGGAGATGAAGGCCGCCAACACCTCGATCATCGTGGTACGCGGCAAGTCCGGCGAGGTCAAGGCCTTCCACAACGTCTGCCGTCACCGGGGTAACAAGCTGGTGTGGGACGACATGCCGCTGGAGGAGACCAGCGGGGTCTGCCGGCAGTTCACCTGCAAGTACCACGCCTGGCGTTACGACCTGGACGGCGAGCTCACCTTCGTCCAGCAGGAGGCCGAGTTCTTCGACCTGGACAAGAGCCGCTACGGCCTGGTTCCCGTGCACTGCGAGGTGTGGGAGGGGTTCATCTTCGTCAACTTCGCCAAGCTCCCCGAGCAGTCACTGCGCGAATTCCTGGGCCCCATGATCACCGATCTGGAGGGCTACCCGTTCGACAAGATGACCTCGAGATTCACCTATCGCTCTGAGGTGAAGGCGAATTGGAAGCTCTACATGGACGCCTTCCAGGAGTTCTACCACGCACCCATCCTGCACGCGAACCAATCCCCCACCGCCTACTCGAAGGCCGCCGCGGAGTCCGGTTTCGAGGCACCGCACTACCGGATCGACGGACCGCACCGGTTGGTGAGCACGTCCGGCGTGCGGGCCTGGGAGATGCCCGACGAGATGCGCAAGCCCATCGAAGACGTCTGCCAGAGCGGACTTTTCGGCCCATGGGACAAACCGGATCTCGGCGAGATGCCGGCCGGGCTGAATCCCGCCAAGTGCGATCCGTGGGGACTGGACTCGTTCCAGCTGTTCCCCAACTTCGTCATGTTGTTCTGGGGCCAGGGCTGGTATCTGACGTACCACTACTGGCCGACCTCGTTCAACACGCACACCTTCGAGTGCACGCTGTACTTCCCGCAGCCACGCACACCGCGGGAGCGGTTGGCCCAGGAGCTGGCTGCCGTCTCGTTCAAGGAGTACGGCCTGCAGGACGCCAACACCCTGGAGGCGACGCAGAGCTCCATCGAGACCCGGGTGGTCGACGAGTTCCTGCTCTGCGATCAGGAGATCCTGCTTCGGCACCTGCACAAGGAGACCGCGGCCTGGATCGAGGACTACCAGCGCAAGACCGCGGGAGTGTGAACCGATGAGCACGAAACTGCCTGCCGAATTCGCCGACCTCGAACAGTTTTCGGACTGGTGCCTGTCCAGTGAGCCGCAGCGCTACAGCAAGCGGTTGGGCAGCACCATGACCGAGATGCAGGCGTTCTATGACGCGATCACGCCGCGAGCCGAGGAAGCGATCAGCTTCTGCGACAAGTTCAGCCTCGACACCTTGCCCGAGGACGTGCTCAACCTGATGCACCTGCTGTATTCGATGATCACGGTGTCGTTCCCGGTGGAGTGCTGGAAGCAGCCACGGGTGCCCGATTCCGGTGCGACATCGTTGGACTGCGTCGCCGAGCCCGTGCCGTGACCGAGGCCGAAGCCGCGACGACGATTCTGCGCGCTGCCCGTTGGGTGGACGTGGCCGGCGGCCAGGTCCGGACCCCTGCGGTCGTGCTCATCGAGGGCAACCGGATCTCCGCGGTCAACCCCGAAGGGCCACTGCCGGATTCGGCCACCGTCATCGATCTGGGTGACGCCACCCTGCTGCCCGGCTTGATGGACATGGAGCTCAACCTGCTGATCGGCGGACCGGGCAATCCCGGCGGTCTGCCGACCCCCATGCACGGCGTGCAGGACGACCCGGCGTATCGGACCCTGCGCGGCGCCGTCAATGCCCGCACCACACTGGATGCCGGGTTCACCACCGTCCGCAATCTGGGCCTGATGGTCAAGACCGGCGGTTACCTGCTCGACGTCGCCTTGCAGCGGGCGATCGACCAGGGTTGGCACCAGGGACCGCGCATCTTCCCGGCCGGTCACGCCGTCACGCCCTATGGCGGGCACCTCGATCCCACGGTGTTCCAGCGGCTGGCACCGGGCATCATGCCGCTGTCGGTCGCCGAGGGCATCGCCAACGGAGTGCCGGATGTCATCGCATGCGTCCGCTACCAGATCCGCCACGGCGCCAAGCTGATCAAGGTGTCGGCATCGGGTGGCGTGATGTCCCACAGCACCGCGCCGGGCGCCCAGCAGTACTCCGATGCCGAGTTCGCCGCGATCGCCGACGAGGCTCACCGCGCCGGTGTCAAGGTCGCAGCTCACGCCGTCGGGGACACCGCGATCCAGGCGTGCATCCGGGCCGGCATCGACTGCATCGAACACGGATTCCTGGCCAGTGACGAGACAATTCAGATGATGGTCGACCACGGCACCTTCCTGGTCTCGACCACCTATCTCACCGATGCGATGGCTATCGACCGCATCGCACCCGAACTGCGCAAGAAGGCCCTCGACGTCTTCCCACGGGCGAAAGCCATGCTGCCCAAGGCCATTGACGCCGGGGTGCGCATCGCCTGTGGCACCGACGCGCCCGCGGTCCCACACGGCGAGAACGCCAGGGAATTGTGTGCCCTCGTCGAACGCGGCATGACCCCGATGCAGGCGTTGCACGCCGCGACGGTGGTGGCCGCGGACTTGGTCGATGCCGCCGACGAGCTGGGGCAGCTGGCCCCGGGCTACCTGGCCGACGTCATCGCCGTTCCCGGCGATCCCAGCGTGGACATCGCGACGACGCTCGATGTCCGGTTTGTGATGAAGGACGGAGTCATCTACAAGAACACGGTGCGCTAGCGTCGAGTCAAGGCGTGTGGCAGGAGTACGAGGATGGATCTGACCGAGAACACCTTGTGGTGGCTCAAACAGGCGTTCTATTTCTCGCTCACCGAGGTCAACGAGTCGGTCAAAGAGCACGGGGTCACCACTGCCCAGATCGGCGTCCTGCGCCAGTTGACCAATCAACCGGGCCTGTCCGGCGCCGAGTTGGCCCGTCGGCTGCTGATCACCCCGCAGGGCGTGCAACTCGCACTCACCGCGTTGGAGAAGCGGGGCCTGGTCGAGCGCAAACAGGATCCCCAGCATGGGCGCATTTTGCAGGTCTTCCTCACCGACGAAGGCCGGGCGGTGGCCTCGGCCGTCGTCGCCGATGCCGTCGCGGCCCATGAGCGGGTGTTCGGCGTACTCAGTGACGAGGAGCAGGAGCAGTTGAAGGCACTCCTCCGCCGGGTGATCGAACAAGGTACGGGCCACACACCGCACTCCGATCACATCGACCCATGAAACGTCTCCCGACGGGGCGAGTAGCCAGGCCTATTTGCGGCGTCGCCGGCCGATGCTCAGCAGCCAGTCGGGAAACGCCAACCCATGGATGATCCGTTGCGTCCGGAAGTACTGGCGCGGAAGCGATGCCGTGTTGTAGGGCAGGCCGTACTTCTCGCACAGTTCCCGCACGCGAACGCTGATCTGTGGGAGGCGGTTGCTCGGCAGGTCGGGGAACAGGTGGTGCTCGATCTGGTAGCACAGGTGACCGCCCGAGATCGCCAGCAAGGGGCTCGCGTTGAAGTTTGCGGTCCCTAGCATTTGCCGGAGATACCACTCGCCTTTGGTCTCGTCCTTGACCACCGACGGGTCGAACGTCTCGGCACCGTCGGGGATGTGCCCGCAGATGATGTTCACGTACACCCACAGGTTCCGGAGCACATTCGCCGTGATGTTGGCTGCCAGAGTCCGACGCCACCGGCGCAGGCTGAGTGCGGGCAGGAGCACATAGTCCTTGCTCAACTGGCGGGCGATCTTTCCGAGAAACTTCCTCTTCTCCACTGCGACAGCGGCCGGCGTGTCGACCCGCTCGCGCTCGGAGCGGATGCCGTGCAGACCGATGCCCCATTCGAAGGTCGCTGCCAGCAACAGGTTTCGTAACGGTGTCGCGAGGTACGCCCAGCGCCACGGTTGGTCCGGGGTCACCCGCAGTAAGCGGTAGCCGATGTCGTCGTCCATACCCAGCACGTTGCTGAAGACGTGGTGCCGGTAGTTGTGCGAGTACCGCCACTGCGCGGAATGCCCGACCATGTCCCACTCCCAGGTGGTGGAGTGGATTTCGGGATCGTTCATCCAATCCCACTGGCCATGGGAGATGTTGTGGCCGAGTTCCATGTTCTCGATGGACTTCGCATATGCCAGCGCGCACGTTCCCACCAACCAACCGGTCTTCGACCGACTGCCGGCGATCATCAGCCGCGCCGCGACGTCGAGCGCCCGCTGGAAATGGATCACGCGCCGGATATAGGCCGCATCCTCCGCCCCGAGCGACTCTTCGATGTCTCGGCGGATCACGTCGAGTTCATATGCGATCTCTTCGACGTCCGCGCTGCTGAGGTGCAGATAGGTGGAGACATCGGCGATCGCCATCAAGGTGTCCTCGGGTGGGTGCAGCGTTGGAGCGGTGCAATCCGGGCCACCGCGAGGGCCAAACCGCAGCCTAGAGGTTCGGGCTGGACGACTGGTAATCGCGGTGGTGGATATCTACCACTTGAGATTAATGACAAGTACTTGATATTGTTGGCCGCGATGGAGACATCGACGACACCCCGCACGGAATCCGCCGACGTGATCGACGCCGACGGGTTCACTCCCGTGCGGATCAAGCAGGTGATCCGGGAGACCTCCGACGCGGTCTCACTTGTTCTCGACATCCCCGCACCGAGCGTCGACCGGTTCCGCTATGCGGCAGGGCAATTCATCACCATTCGAGCGACAGTCGACGAGGGCGAACACCGTCGGTGCTATTCGATGTCGTCGTCACCGGCCGTCGATCCCGATCTGCGGATCACCGTCAAGCGTGATCGCGACGGCCTGGTCTCCAACTGGATCAACGACTCCGTCAGCGTCGGCGATGAACTGCACGTGGCACCGCCCGAGGGGCGCTTCGTCCTCACCACCACCGAGCGCAACGTCGTCACGTTCGCCGGCGGCAGCGGCATCACCCCGGTGTTCTCGTTGGTGCATTCGGCCCTGGCCACCACCCGCAAGGTCCGGTTGTTCTACGCCAACCGCAACCTCGACTCGGTGATCTTCCGGGAGGCGCTGGCGACTCTCGCCGAGGGCAACAACGGACGCTTCGCAGTGCACCACCATCTGGACGAGATCGACGGAATGGTTTCGACCGAACACATCGCCCGCTTCATCGCCGACAGTGCCCGCGACAACACGGACTACTACATCTGCGGCCCCGCCCCGTTCATGGACACCGTCGAACGGGTCCTGCTCGACACCGGGATCCCCAAGCAGCAGATACATCTGGAGCGGTTCAGTGTCGCCGCGATCCCGCCACCCGACGCAACCGAACCCGTGGTCACCGAAGAGGTGACGATCGAACTCGGCCGCAGCACCGCCACCGCGCCGTACCGCGCCGGCAACACCCTGCTGCAGACCGCGCGACTGGCCGGCCTCAAAGCGCCGTCCTCGTGCGAAACCGGCTCGTGTGGAACGTGTATGGCGCAGGTGGTCGAGGGCAGCGCACGCATGCTCAACAACGACGCTCTCGACGACGACGAGGTCGCCGAGGGCTGGGTGGTGACATGCCAGGCACTGCCCACCAGTCGCACAGTGAGGGTGGTCTATGAGTAGTACGAGTGTGAACAGGGTGGCCGTGGTGACCGGCGGGGCATCGGGCATGGGTGAAGCGACGTGCCACGAGTTGGGCCGGCGCGGCCATCAGGTCGCCGTCCTCGACGTCAATGCCGATGCCGCCCAACGTGTCACCGATGACCTGCGGTCGGCCGGTGCCACCGCCTTCGCGGTCGGTGCCGACATCACCGACCGGGCCGCGGTCGAAGAGGCCTTCGGCAAGGTCCGCAGCGAACTCGGGCCGGTCGGCATCCTGGTGACCAGCGCGGGGATGTTCGGGTACGCCTCCTTCGCCGACATCACCGAGCAGTCCTGGGCGCAGATGGTAGAGGTGAACCTGAGCGGGACGTTCCGCTGCTGTCAGGTGGCCCTGCCGGACATGGTCGAAGCCGGGTGGGGTCGCATCGTGATGATCTCCTCGTCGAGCGCCCAGCGCGGTACGCCGTTCGCGGCCCACTACGCGGCCTCCAAAGGTGCGCTGTTGACCCTGACGAAATCACTGGCGCGCGAGTACGCGGCACACGGCATCACGGTCAACAACATCCCGCCATCGGGTATCGAGACCCCCATGCAGCACCAGTCGCAAGCTGCGGGCTACCTGCCGCCCAATGAGACGATCGCCGCCAACATCCCCCTCGGCAGGCTCGGAACCGGAGCGGATATCGCTGCCGCCGTGGGGTTCCTGTGCTCCGAGGAAGCCGGCTTCATCACCGGCCAAACCCTCGGGGTGAACGGCGGCGCAGTGATGTAGCGGCTCCCAAGCCGTCCGAGCAGTCCCAGAACGCACTAGTCACACGGAGGTTCACATGGCAACCAAGTGGCCCAAGCCGGCTGAAGGCTCCTGGACCGAGCACTACCCCGATCTGGGTACGGGCCCGATCCCGTTCCGGGACTCAATCTCCGAAGAGTTCTACGCCCTGGAGCAGGAGGCCATCTTCAAGCGGGCCTGGCTCAACATCAGCCGGGTCGAGGAGACGCCCGAGGTCGGCAGTTTCATCACTCGACAGATCGAGGCCGCCGCCGCGTCGCTGCTCCTGGTGAGAGACCATGACGGCGGCATCCGCGCCTTCCACAACCTGTGCCGCAGACGCGGCCACGCGCTGGTACCCCCAGACTTCCGCGCCACCGAATTACGCAGCACCGGCAGCGAGTTCGAATGCCGCCACTGTGGATGGCGTTACGGTCTGGACGGAAAGCTGATATCGCTGCCCGACGCCGACCGGTTCACCGACCTGGATACCGCGGACTACGGACTGGTCGGAGTGCACTGCGACGTCTGGGCCGGCTTCGTGTTCGTCAACTTCGACCGCGAACCGCGCCAGAGCCTGCGCGACTTCCTCGGCCCCATGGTGACCGCACTCGACGACTACCCGTTCGACAAGCTGACCGAGCGATACGACTGGGTGGCACACAACAACAGCAACTGGAAGATCTTCGCCGATGCCTTCCAGGAGTATTACCACGTACCGTCGCTGCACACCCAGCAGGTGCCGCCGGAAGTACGGGATCCCAACGCCGGCTTCACCTGTGGGCACTTTCAACTCGACGGTCCGCACCGGCTCGTCTCGACGGCCGGCACCCGGCGCTGGCTACTGGCGCCGGAATACATGTACCCGATCGAGCGGGCCACCCAGAGCGGTCTGGTGGGTCCGTGGCGGACCCCCGACATCGGTGAACTGCCGATGCACGGACTCAACCCTGGCAACATCGAACCGTGGGGGATCAGCAACTTCCAGATCTTCCCCAACCTGGAGATCCTGATCTACGGCGGCTGGTACCTGCTCTACCGCTACTGGCCGACCTCGCACAGCACCCACCGCTACGAGGCGTTCACCTACTTCCATCCAGCCCGCACCGTGCGAGAACGGATCGAGCACGAGGTGGCCGCCGTGGTGCTCAAGGAATTCGCCCTGCAGGACGCCGGCATGCTGGGCGGCACCCAGGCCGCGCTCGAGTACGACGTCGTCGACGACTACCCGCTCAGCGATCAGGAGATCCTGGTGCGGCACCTGCACAAGATGGCGGTCGACTGGGTCGAGGACTATCAGCGTGACCGCGTACCGGCGGGAGCGTGACGATGACCTCCGCCCGACTCCCCAGCGCCTTCGCCGAACTGGAACCGTATGCCGAAATATGGTGTCTGCCGACGGAGACCGAACGGTGGGATCGTCGCCTCGCCAGCACGATGCCGGAGATGCACGAGTTCTACGACGCCTTCTTCCCGCGCGTCGAGGATGCGATCGAGTACTGCGACAAGTTTCCGCTCGACGACATACCCGACGATGCGCTCAACCTGCTGCACCTGGTCTATTCGCTGATCATGGTCGCCATGTCGGTGGAGATCATGCACCAACCGGCCCCGACCGACTCCGCCGATGCCGTCATGATCCGCACCGGCGAACCAAAGCCGTAACCGCCACCGAACACCGAAAGGACGCACCGATGAGTGTGTTGACCATCAACAAGCTGACCGCTTCGGTGGGCGCCGAGGTTGTCGGCGTCGACCCGGAACGGCTGGGCACCGACGACAGCCTGGGGGCCGCGGTGCTGGACGCCCTGGAGGACAACGGGGTGCTGGTGTTCCACGGCCTGCACCTGAATCCCGAAGCTCAAGTGGCCTTCGCACGGCGGCTGGGCGAGATCGACCGCTCAGCCGATGGCCATCACCCGGTGTCGGGCATCTACCCGATCACGCTGGACAAGACGAAGAACAAGGCCGCCGAATACCTCAAGGCGACGTTCGACTGGCATATCGACGGTTGCACCCCCATGCATGACGAATGCCCACAGAAGGCCACGGTGCTGTCCGCCCTGGAAGTCGCCGCGCGGGGAGGGGAAACCGAGTTCGCCAACACCTACGCGGCCTACGATTCGCTCGATGAAGCCGAGAAGGAGCGCTACCGCGGGTTGCGGGTGGTCCACTCCCTGGAAGCCTCGCAGCGGCGCGTCTATCCGAATCCGACCCCCGATCAGCTGAGCCGCTGGCAGGCCCGGCCAACCCACGAGAACCCGCTGGTGTGGACGCACCGAAACGGCCGAAAGTCCTTGGTACTGGGCGCTTCGGCGGACTACATCGTCGGGATGGATCGCGACGAGGGCCGCACGCTGCTTGCCGAACTCCTCGCCCATGCCACTACCGCAGACAAGGTGTACAGCCACAAGTGGTCGGTCGGGGACACCGTCATCTGGGACAATCAGGGCGTCCTGCACCGCGCCGCGCCCTACGAACCCAACTCCCCCCGCCACATGCTGCGCACTACGGTGCTCGGCGACGAACCGATTCAATAGCAACGCGCATGACCTGCACGTTCAATGCGTGCTGCCGGCCGGACGCACGATGATCTCGTTGACGTCCACTTCGACTGGTTGCCTGATCGCGAATGCGATGGCATCGGCGACAGCCGAGGCAGGTATGGCCAGGGCCCGATAGGTACGCATGGCCTCGCGGGTTGCTGAATCTGAGATCGATTCCGCAAGTTCGGATTCCGTGACGCCTGGGGAGATCACGCTGACCCTGACGCCGTCTGCGTGTTCGTTGCGCAGTCCCTCCGAAATCGCCCACACCGCGAACTTCGTAGCGGAGTAGACCGCGGCGGTCGGCTCCACTTCGTGTGCGCCGATCGAGGCCAGATTGACGAAACCGCATTACGGCTGTTGGCGAACTGGCACACACCGATGAACATCACCACGAACCGGTGCGGTCAGGTCGGTAGCCGGCCCAGTTGTTGCAGGACCGAATAGAGATTGGCCACGCCCCAGTGGTCGGTGATCTTGCCATCGCGCACTCGCATCGCGTCGACCGTCTCGAACTGAATGCGCTTGCCGGTCGGCGCGATTCCGAGAAAATCACCGTCATGGGTGCCGTGGTAGGTCTTGTAGGTGGTGACGATATCGCCGTCGACGGTCTGCCAGTGGATCTCGGGATGGAAGTCGCTGAACGCATCGCGCAGCCGCTTGTAGAGCACCAACACGCCGGCCTTGTCAGGAGTCGTGCCGGGTTGCGGCGTGTGGTCAACGAAATCGTCGGCAAACAGTTCCTCGAAGAGGCCGAAATCGCCCTGGCCCTGAACCTGTTCGGTGTTACGGCGAACCACCGCTTTGATGGCCTCGGACGTATCAGGATCGGTCATTGGCGCTACCTCTCTGTTGCTGCCGATAAGGGGAGTGCCCCGCTACCCATCAATACCTCGTCAACGACCCTGATGATCGTCTTTCCCGCGACGCGGTGTGCCGGGTCGAATGCCGACACCGCATCCGCGAGCGGAATCACCGCGCCGACGGACGGCCGCAGTCGGCCCCCGCGGAGTTTGCGCTCGAGCACGGCGAGTTGCGTCCGGTCGGGCTCGACGACGAAGAAGACGGCTCGTGCGTCTGCCGGCTGGACCCGCGGCGGTTCCGCGATGGTGACCAGGGTGCCGCCCGGCCGCACCAACTGCGCCGAGAGATCCAGGATCTCACCGCCGATGACATCGAAGACCACGTCCACCTGACCGACGTCCTCGGCCCACCCCGGTTCGAGATCTACGAACACGTCGGCACCCAGTTCGAGTGCGGCGTCCCGCTGCGCGGCTCGCCCCGTACCGATGACCCGGGCTCCGCGTGCGTGCGCCAACTGCGCCGCGATCGATCCGACAGCGCCGGCCACGCCGTGGATCAGCACGGTCTGCCCGGTCGCGAGGTGTCCGTGGTCGAACAATCCCTGCCAGGCCGTCAGGCCCGAGATCGGAAGTGCCGCCGCGACGGTGTGGTCGACATCGGCCGACAGTGGCGCCAGATTGCGCGCCTCGACCGCGACATACTCGGCGAGCGTGCCGTTGCGAGCCCAGTCGCTGATGCCGAAAACCCGCTGACCTATCGTCAGACCCGTTGTGCCATAGCCAAGTTCGACGACCGTTCCCGATACTTCGTGACCCGGTACAGTCGGTGTCCTGTCACGGCCGGCGCGATCCGTCCACGTTCCCGGCCAGTCAAGCTCGCCGGGGGTGAACGCCGCTGCGTGCACCCGGACGATGACGTCATTCTCAGCCGCGTGCGGATATGGCACCTCGGACACCGACAGCCCGGCGAAACCCGCCGCACGGTCGCTGGTGATCACTGCTTGCACGGTTGTCTCCTAGTTTCTCGGTCAACGACTCTTGGTTTGACGCGCGCTCGGGTGGCGAAGATGGTCGCGGGCCACGATCTCGTCGGGATCCAGCATGGTGATCATGTCGACGCCCGGCGCACAGAGGCAGACCGCCAGGAACACGCTGCGGTTGTGCTGCTCCAGATTCGCGACCTGGTAGTGGATCACATCCCCGCCCGGCTCCCAAAAAGCCTCGCCCGCAACAATTTTCCTGGTCGCCTCGCCCTCCAGCTCGAACAGGATCGAACCCTCCAGGACGTAGCCGAACACGGGCCCGGAGTGGCGGTGCGGTTGCACCCCCTCGTCGGCGGGCGGGATCTCGACGATCTGGGTCATCGCATGTGCGCCCTCGGGAATCCACGGTGGGGTGACGCACAGCAGATCGGTGACCGTGACGTTGCCTGCAGTCAGCATTGTTCATTTCCTTCGTTCGAACCTTCGCCCTTCCATCAGACCAACGCGGCACTATCAAGTCCAACGAACAATATTGATCATCTCTATCGCGAAACGCGATACTGCGAACATGGAACTTCGCCAGCTTGAGTACTTCATCGCCGTGGCCAGTGAGATGAGCTTCTCCCGCGCCGCGAACCAGACGCACGTCGTCCAGTCAGCGCTGTCCACTGCGGTGGCGAAATTGGAGAAGGAACTCGGAGTGCAGCTGTTCGACCGCTCCAAACACCAAATCAGAATCACGCCTGCGGGAGAGTTGTTCCGTGAGCACGCCCGGCAAGTGGTCCAGACCGCCCGGCTGGCCAAGGACGCGGTGAGCGCGTACCACGGGGAGCTGACGGGAACAGTCGATCTCGGGTCACTGATCTCGTTCGGCACACTCGACGTCCCGAAGGTGCTCGGCGACTTCCACCGCGACTACCCATTCGTCCGCATCAGGTTGCGGCAGAGCCAAATCGGTTCTCTGGCTTATCTTTCGGCGATCGCTGACGGGTCGCTCGACCTGGCCCTGATCTCGGCCCCCGACCGGTTCCCCACCCGGGTCGAGATGCAGTTGCTGTGCCAGGAGCCGATGGTGTTCGTCTGCCGCACCGATCATCCCCTTGCACACCGCGACGCCGTCGGGGTCACCGAGCTCTGCGATGAGGACCTGATCGGCTTCCCACCCGAGTTCGGGCTCAGACGTCTCGTCGACGCCGCATTCACTGCCGCAGGCGTTGCGCCCCGGGTGTCCCACGAGGTGGCCCTCGAGTATTCGATCGCCGGACGCCTGGTCCGACACGGGCTGGGCACCATCGTCATGCCGGCCAGCGAAGCGGCCCACTATCCGGACCTGCGCGCCATCGAGATACGGCCGGCGATCGTGTGGGAGATCTACCTGGCTTCGGCCGAGCAATCGCGGCTCGGCCCCGCCAGCGCCAAGCTGGCCGAGTTTCTCCTCGCCTCGGCCGAGCCCGGTCAGCGCACAACGTCACGCTGAGTCTTGTTCGGCCGCTACTGCGGCATCGCGGACTCCACGACCGTCAGTTTCTCCGAAAGCCCTGCCACCCTGCGGATCTCGCGGAATTCCTCGACCATGCCGTCGGTGACCTCGTGGGGATCGTCGACCGTGGCGTCGTCGGAGAGCACCGAGATGTTGAGCTGGTCCACATAGCTCCACACCGTGATGTTGAGCCCGCTGCCGGTGGTGATCGGACCGACCGAGTAGATCTCGGTGACCGTGGCCCCGCCGACCTTGCCGCGTTCCCGCGGCCCCGGCACGTTGGAGATGTTGAGGTTGAGCACCTTGTTCTGGCCATCCTTGTGGGACAGCCATTTGAACGCCGCCTCGACCGGAGCCGGCGGCATGTATGCGGCCCAGCGCGCGATCAGTTCCGGACCGATGAGTTGATGGCTTTCCTTGGCCAGCGCGGCGGCGTCGTGTGCGCGCTGCACCCGCTCGGCGGTGTCGGCGACGTCCACCGGCAATGCCACCAGCACGCCGCTGAACCGGTTGCCCGAGATCCGGTCCGGCGAGAAGTCGAAGCTCATCGGCACCGAGGCCAGCAACGGATGATCGGCCTTGCCGTCGTATTTGAGCGACAGCTTGCGCAGCGCCCCCGACGACATGGCCAGCACCAGGTCGTTGATGGTGACCCCGAGCGCCTTGCTGGTCTCCTTGACATCGGCCAATGCCAGTGTGGCCGTGGCGAACAGGCGTTTCTCGTCCAGTATGTGGTTCATGAAGCTGGGCGGCGGGGTGAAGGGGCGGGTCAGCTCCGGCGACAGCTTGCGGCTGCTGCGTCGCACCCGTCCGACCCCTTGGGTCGTGTAGCGGACGGTCCCGGGCAACCTGCCGAGCTGACGCATGTGATCGGCGAACGCCGAGCGCACCAGCTCCGCGCTGCTGGGCGCAGGATCGGGGACGTACGACTCGTCGTCACGCTGCGGGCCGTCGCGCAGGTCCATCCCCCTGGCCAACAGATTCGCCGAGGCGACCCCGTCTGCCAGGGCGTGGTGGATCTTGCCGACCACCGCGATACGACCATCGGCCAGGCCCTCGACGAAGTACATCTCCCACAACGGCCGACTGCGGTCCAACTGGGTGCTGCCGATCTCGCCGATGGCCTCGTCGAGTTCACGGCGCCCACCTGGCGCGCGGACCCGCCATGGGCGGACGTGGTACTCCAGGTCGACGTCGCAGTTCTCCCGCCACATCGGGTGATGGAACTTGAAGGGGATGTCGACGAGCTGGTAGCGGAACGGGTCGAGCTTGTGCAGCCGTCCGCGGATCACCTCTCGGAACTCGTCGATCCCGAAAGTCCGGTCCCCCATGTCATCGAACGCGATGACCGCGATCTTCAACGTGTGCATGTGCACGTTGGGTGTCTCTGTATAAAGCAGGAACGCGTCCCACCCACTCAACCGCTTCACGGTGTCCTCCCCAGGTGTGGAAACGTCTATATGACTGCTTTAGCCTCGTCCATCGCCCGGTTTCGGTGAATCTGGTTGAGGAACAAGCCGATTGCGGTGGCCATCGCACCGGTCCTGGCCCCGTCCGTCATGTCGAAGGCGTGGCCGGCGCCGGGCAGCTCAATGTAGCCGACCACGGCTCGCGACACGGCCTTGAGCCTGTCGACGAAACTGCGGGCCTGCGCCACCGGAATGACGCTGTCACCGGTGCCGTGGATGACCAGGAACGGCGGAGCGTCGGGATGGATCTGCGCGATCGGCGAGGCCTGCCGGTAGATCTCCGGATAACGGTCGAGCTTGCGGCCCACCACAATCCGCTCCAGGAAGTCGACGAACCGGACCCGCTCCTCGGTGGACCGGTCCTCCCAGTCGTAGCGCCCGTAGATACCCACCACGGCGTCGACCGACGTGTCGGCACCGTCGGGCAGATCGCCCTGAAGGTCCGGATCGTTCGGGGTGAGGCCGGCGAGTGCGGCCAGGTGCCCACCGGCCGAGCAGCCCGCGACGGCAACGAAATTGCGGTCGCCACCGAACTTGTCGACGTTGGCCCGCGCCCAGGCGATCGCGGCCTTGACGTCGGTGATGTGCCGCGGCCATCGGTGATGCGGGGCCACCCGGTAGTCGATCGACAGACACACCCAGCCCTGCCGCGCCAGATGCGACATCAGTGCGTGCCCCTGCAAGATCCGGCTGCCGTGCACCCAGGCACCGCCCGGGACGAACAGCAGCACCGGCGCCGGCTCGGCGGGCAGGTGCTTGGGCCTCCACACATCGAGCAGCTGGGTCGGGTCGTCGCCATAGCGCACCGAGGTCCGGTACACGTCGCGCCGGTACTCCAGGGTGTGCCACAGCGGCGGCATGCTGTCCGGGGCCGGCCAGTCGACGGCCAGGTCAGCGGGCGAGACCACACCGCGCAGTGCCTCCTGGGCGACCGCGTTGGTCTGCTCCCGCTCGGCATTGCGAAGTTCGGTGTTGTCCGGGGCGAACCAGGACTTCGCCGAGGAGGCGACGAATTCGGGCAGGTGACGGAACCCCCAGACGCTCATCGCCGTAATGGCGCCGAGCGGTTCCAGGTGCTTACCCACCACTGGTAGCGAAGCTGATGCCACGCTAAGCGCCAGCATGTGGTCGGCAGGCTTGGCATGCAGCAACCATCGTGCTCGATCAGCGAGCGTCGGTGCGGGGTACCGGGTATCCGGTCGTGCCGTCATTGCGCGAGCGTACCCCGCAGGGGATTGGCGGACGGGACAACTTCGCCGACTTGTTCACCTGGCGCACAAATGTGACCTGCATCACGTCGACGCCCCGAGAAACCCCCGTTAGCTTCGCTAAACATGACTAAGTCTGCGCTGGCCATCACCGAAGAGCACCAGGACCTCGCCGACGCGACGTTCGGGCAGCTGAAGCGCCTCGACAGCCGCGCAGCCGCCCGCGCCACGCTGGAGAAGGCCGGCACCTACAGCAGTGAGATCTGGTCCGCCGGCGCCGAACTCGGCTGGAATGGACTGGCCATCTCCGAGGAATACGGCGGCTCTGGATTCGGGCTGCCCGAACTGGCGGTGGTCGCCGAGATCGCCGGCCGGGAGCTGTGCCCGGGTCCGTTCCTGCCGACCGTGTCGGCTTCGGTGGTCATCGACCGCTACGCGCCGGACGCCGTTCGGGCCGAACTACTTCCCGGTCTCGCCGACGGTACGACGGTCGCGGCGCTCGGGCTGGCCGGTTCGGTGAGCGTCGGCGCCGACGGCCTCCTCGGCGGACAGGCCCGCGCGGTGCTGGGTGCACCCGACGCCCACGTGCTCGTGCTCGCCGCCGGCGAGGACCTCGTCGTGCTGGATGCCACGGCCGACGGGATCACCGTCACCGCACAGGATTCCCTGGACACCACCCGCAGCATCGGCGCTGTCGACCTGCGCGCGGTGGCAGTCGACGAGAGCCGGATCCTGCGCGGCGCAGCGCGGGAGGCGCGCACGGTGTTCCGCATCCTCGGCTCGGCGGAGGCGGTGGGCGTGTCCTGGGCCGCGCTCGACATGGCCGTCGAGTACGCGAAGGTGCGCGAGCAGTTCGGCCGCACCATCGGCACCTTCCAGGCCGTCAAGCACCACGCGGCCAACATGCTCGTCGACGCCGAACAGACCACCGCCGCGGTATGGGACGCCGCCCGGGCCGACAACCTCGAGGGCGCCCGGTTCGCCGCCGCGGTGGCCGCCGCCCACGCCATCCGGGCCCAGATCTTCTGCGCGCAGACCAACGTTCAACTCCACGGCGGCATCGCATTCACCTGGGAACACGACGCACACCTGTACCTGCGCCGCGCCCGGACCCTGGCCGCGGTGCTCGGCGACGGTGCCGACCCCCTGATCGACGTCGTCGACGGGCAACGCGACGGGCAGGCGCACGGCGCGTCGTTCGCGCTACCGGACGAGGCCGAGCAGTACCGCCAGGACGCCAGGGACGCCGCGGCCGCGGTGCACGCACTGTCCGAGGACAAGCGCCGCGACTACCTGGTGGATTCCGGCTATCTGGTGCCGCACTGGCCCAAGCCATGGGGCCGGGCCGCGAATGTGTTGGAGCAGTTGGTGATCGAGGAGGAGTTCACCGACGTCGAGCGGGCAGACATGGGTATCACCGGTTGGGTGACCCTGACCATCGCCCAGGCCGGCACCGACGATCAGCGCGAACGCTGGGTGGAGCCCGTGCTGCGCGGGCAGGTCATGTGGTGCCAGCTGTTCTCCGAGCCGGGCGCCGGCTCGGATGCGGCCGCGGTGCGCACCGCGGCCAAAAAGGTCGACGGCGGCTGGCGGGTCACCGGCCAGAAGGTGTGGACCAGCCTGGCCCAGCACTGCCAGTGGGGCCTGGCCACGGTGCGCACCGACCCCGACGCCCCCAAGCACGCCGGTGTCACCATGATGGCAATCGACATGAAAGCACCTGGGGTGACGGTGAATCCGTTGCGCGGGCTGACCGGCGACGCCCATTTCAACGAGGTGTTCTTCGACGATGTGTTCGTCCCGGACGCCGATGTGGTCGGCGATGTGAACAAGGGCTGGCTGGTCGCTCGCGCCACCCTGGGCAATGAGCGCATCTCTATCGGCGGCGGTTCGGCCGCTCCGACGGGATTCGACGCCGACGAGCTGGTGGCCCTGATCGACGCGGATCCCGACGGGGCCCGCTACGTGCGCCGCGCCGGCGAGGTGATCGCCGTGGGCCACACCCTGCGGCTGCTGAACCTGCGCCGGGTCAGCCGCGCCATCGCAGGCACCGAGCCCGGACCCGAGGGCAACGTCACCAAGCTGCTGGTCGCCGAGCATTCTCAGCATCTGACCGAACTGGGCATGGATCTGGTCGGCACGGCCGGGGTGACCGGCGAGACGCCGAAACTGACTCGCGCCTATCTCGGCAACCGAGCCATGACGATCGCCGGCGGAACGTCCGAGATCACCCGCAACACCATTGCCGAGCGCATCCTGGGCCTGCCCCGCGATCCGCTGCTGAAGTAGCCGCCGGCCTACACCGTCGGCACCGTGCCGCCGTCGACCACCACATCGGCACCCACGATCGAGGATGCGGCGTCGGACACCAGGAACCCGACCACCTCGGCGACTTCGGCCGGCTGGGCCGGCCTACCCAGCGGGATACCACCGAGCACGGACATCAACGATTCGAGTGCCTCCTCACGGGATCCGTCGGCGGCTGCGGCGATACGATCGATCAACGCCTCGGCTGCCGTGGTCTGGATGAAGCCCGGGGATACGGTGTTGACCCGAATGCCCTTGGGCGCCAACTCATTGGCCAGCCCCTTGCTATAGGCCCGAAGGGCAGCCTTTGCCGCGGCATACCCCAGGGTGCCGTCATACAGCGGCATCCGACTCTGAATCGACCCGATATGCACCACCGTGCCCGTGGCTGCCTCGATCATCATCGGCAGCAGTGCCCGGTCGAGCCGAACCGCCGCCAACAGGTTCAGGTTGAGCTCGTCGGCCCAGTCCTGATCGCTCAGGGCCGCGAAACCTCCGGGTGGTGCCCCGGAGCCGCCCGCCGTGTGAACCAGGATCTGGGCGCCGCCGTTCCGGCGAATATGAGAAGCCAGATCGGCGACGTCGGTCACCGAGGTGAGGTCCGCGGCGACGAATTCATCTGCGGCCAGGACGCCGTCACCCTGGTGACGCGCCACTGCGGTCACGTGTGCACCCGCGGCCTGCAGCCGAGCGACAATCGCGGCGCCCGCACCCTTGGTGCCGCCGGTGACCACCGCGCGCCGTCCCTGCAACGCGCTCATGCGTCAGCCCGAAAAACCGGCCAGCACAATGTGGTCAACCATTCCGTGGAATCGTCTGTGTCCCAAGAGAACCGCTCGTAGTACTCACGCAGCGGACCCTCGATACTGATTTCGTGGCGGTTCGCGTACTCGCCGAGAGCGCCGTAGGCCAGGTCGACGTCGTCATGCGATCCGCGGTGACGCATGACCGCGAGCTCGGCCGCCGGGATGACGACGTCCTGCACGCGCCCGGCGGGCCGCACACCGCGTTCGACCGGAATGAACACCGTTGCGGTGCCGTGATCGTGGGCGAAGATGTCGAAGTCGAACAGCGCCGCGGGCGCACCGGCAGCCCCCGAGTTCGCATCTGCGGCGACCGTTGCCCGTAGTTCGCCCATAGCGCCATGCCACCAAGGCAATAGATCGTCGCGGTCAACGGTCGCTGTGATCGCGGCGGCCGAGGTCGCCGCGACACTGATGTGCTCGATCACCGCAGCTGCTGAATTCCCCCCGGGACGTTCGAGGATCGCACGCAGGGATTCGACGGCGCTGCGGGTTTCGGCGAGCTGCTCTTCCAACCGTTGCAGGTGACCGGTGATCAGCCTGTTGCGGTCGGCGGGGGCTGACGCGAGTACCGCTCGCACATCGGCGATGGGCATGCCCAGCTGACGGAGCCGGCGCACCACCTGGGCCGTCGGCACCTGGTCGGCGACGTAGTACCGATACCCGGTGCTCGAATCGATACGGTCTGGCTCGAGCAGGCCGACCTCGTGATAGTGCCGCAGCGTCTTGACTGAAAGCTGCGTCATTCGGGAGAAATCTCCGATGGACAGATCGATCGTCATGAGGTCAGTGTGAAGGCTCCCCCAAGGGGAGACTCAAGGTTCGGTCTCGGCCTTGACCCTCCGCTTACCGACGGGTCGACGCTGTCGGCATGTCCATTGAACATATGTGTGAAACACCCGCCGCGGCGCGCCGCTACGTCGACGCTGTCAATGCCTTCGATGTCGAAGCGGTCCTGGCCGCTCTCACTCCTGACGCGCTGGTCCACGACAACCAGCGCGAGTTCACCACTCCAGACGCCATCCGCACCTGGGTGCGCGACGAAATCGTCGGCGATCGAGTCACCATGCAGGTCGTCGAGGTGGTGGAGCGGTCCGGGGTAACGGTACTGCGAGCCCGTTATGACGGCGACTACGACAAGACGAATCTGCCCGAGGAGTTGATCCTCACCAACTACATCGTGACCCGCGAGGACCTGATCGCCGCGTTGTTCATCGTGTTCAACAAGTCCTGACGGACCGGCCAGCTCAGGCATAGGCGTCTGCGCGGCACGTTCGCCGATGACGACGCAGGGCCTGCTTGACATGCCGCCGAGATCACCGGGTAGAACGTAAGTGTGACCTCAAGCACAGACGCCCGGCCCGCGTTCCATCCGGACCTCGAACGCATCGCCCGCTTCATCCCACGTCGGCTGGTGTCCAGACGCACGCTGCCGCTGCTGCAGCGGCTGACGGTGCTGCAGAACCGGCAGACACCCAGGGATGTCGAGGTCCTGACGCTCAGCTCGGGTGTCGGGGTGCGACTGTTCCGGCCGGCCAGGGTCACCGAACCGGCACCGGCCCTGCTGTGGATCCACGGCGGCGGCTATGTGCTGGGCAGCCCGGCGCAGGACGACGCCCTGTGCCGACGGTTCGCCAGGGAACTCGGCATCACGGTGGCAGCCGTCAAGTATCGGCTCGCTCCGCAGAACCCCTACCCGGCCGGGCTGGAGGACTGCTACGACGCGCTGAAATGGCTCGCGGGACTTCCCGCGGTCGACCCCTCACGGGTCGCTGTCGCAGGCGCCAGCGCGGGCGGCGGACTGGCCGCTGCCCTTGCTCTACTGGCCCGTGATCGCGGTGAGATACCCCTTGCCGCACAGATACTCGTGTATCCGATGCTCGACGACCGCTCGGTGGGCCCGGAGCTGGAGAACCCCGGTCACCGGTTGTGGACACAGGGCAGCAACCAGTTCGGCTGGTCGGCCTATCTCGGAGGTGCCGACCCCGCCACCGCGGTACCCGGCCGCCGTGAAGATCTGGCCGGACTGCCGCCGGCATGGATCGGTGTGGGCACCCTGGACCTGTTCCACGACGAGGACATGGCCTACGCCGAGCGCCTGCGCGCCGCCGGGGTCGAATGCCAGGTCGAAGAGGTGTACGGGGCGTTCCACGGATTCGACCAGATCGCCGCGAAAACACCGGTGGCTCAGGCCTTCATGGCCAGTCAGGTCACGAATCTACGCGCGGCGTTTGCCTGATTCCCGCTGGTGCCGCAGGTACCGGCAGGCGCGTTCCAACAAGCCGCGGTCGGCCGCGGACAATGCCTTGGCCCTGGGCACCTGACCGGCGACGATCCCGGCGAACCGAACGCACAACTGTTCAGCGGTCATGCCGAACTCGAGCCAGACGTCGTCCTCGCGCGGACCCCCATAGGGAGCCCACGCGAGGACGAACTTCAGCAGGAGACGTTCGAAGGAATCCATCTACCGGCCCGGTCGCTGACCCAGTCGCTGATGAATACGGTCTTGAACTTCTCAGTCTCG
Organism: Mycolicibacterium nivoides; assembly: GCF_003855255.1. Classification (NCBI taxonomy): domain Bacteria; kingdom Bacillati; phylum Actinomycetota; class Actinomycetes; order Mycobacteriales; family Mycobacteriaceae; genus Mycobacterium; species Mycolicibacterium nivoides. Next base: position 6,265,636 of record NZ_CP034072.1, read on the forward strand.
AACAACGTTGTCCTCGAACACGATCCGGCCGATCAACTCGTAGCGGCGCGGATCGCGCAGCTTGAAGTAGGTGGCCATGCCCGCGCCCAGGACGAAGATGCCCACCACGATCCACGGCGTCAGCTTGAACAGCATGGTGCCGGAAGCGGTGCCCGCCGCTGCGTCCTTGTGCTCCCACAGCAGGTACACGACGTAGAGCATGCCGAGCCCACCGAGGCCGGGGGCGACCAGTGTCTTGAACCAGTGCTTGGACACCGGGTGGTTCTTGCGGATGTGGAAGTAGCTGATCACCGAGAACGCGCACAGCGACTGCACGATCAGGATCGCCATGGTGCCCAGGATCGCCAGCAGCGTGTACATGTGCACATAGGGGTCCATCCCGGCGAGAAGGAAGGCCAGGATGATCACCAGGGTGATCCCACTCTGCACGAATGAAGCGATATGCGGAGAACCGTGCGTGGGATGCGTTGCGCCGATGGTCTTCTGCAGGCTCTTGGACAGTCCTTCGCGGCCCAGCGCGTACAGGTAGCGCGACGCGCAGTTGTGGAACGCCATGCCGCAGGCGAACGACCCGGTGACCAGCAGGATGTTGAACACCGTGATCGCCCACTCGCCGTAGGCACTACGCACCGGACCGAAGAAGATCTCCGACGAGGTCGCGGAATCCTGCGCGAGTTCCACCGCGTGCTGCGGCCCTGTGCCGGCGATCGCCATCCAGGAGACGAACACGTAGAACAGGCCGACACCGAGGACGCTCAGCATGGTGGCCCGGGGAATGATCTTCTTGGGGTTACGCGACTCCTCGCCGTACATCGCGGTCGATTCGAAGCCGACCCACGACCAGAAGGCGAAGAACAGGCCCAAACCGGCACTGGCACCGGCGATTCCGGCAGCCGGGGAGAACGCACCGATGGGGTTGATGGTCTCGGCGACCGCGAAACCCTGCGGACCGCCGCCCTTGACCAGCACCGCCAGCGCGCCGAGGGCGAGCATGACGATCTCGGTCACCAGGAATACGCCGAGCACCTTCGCGGTCAGGTTGACGTCGAAGTAGGTCAGGATCGCGTTGACCGTCAGCATCAGCAGCGCCGGGATGATCCAGTGGATGTGGATACCCAGTTGGGATTGCATGAAGTTCTGGAAGAAGAACGAGAAGATCCCGATCAGCGAGGCCTCGAACACCACATAGGCCATGGTGATCAGTCCGCCGCTGGCCATCCCGACGATGCGGCCCAAGCCGTGGGAGATGTAGCCGTAGAACGCGCCGGTGGTGGTTATGTGCTTGGCCATCGTCGCGTAGCCGACGGCGAAAAGACCGAGGACAACGGTTGCGACGATGTAGCCGGCCGGCGCATGTGAACCATTTCCGAAGCCAACGGCGATCGGCACATTGCCGACCATTGCCGTGATCGGGGCGGCGGTCGCCACCGCCATGAAGATGACGCCGACGGTGCCGACGGCGTTGCGTTTCAGTCTCTGGACGTCGTGAGCTGTGTCTTTACTCCCGGCGACAGCTTGATCGGTCATCTATCGGGGTACCTTCCAGGTAACAGTGGGATCCCCGATGTGGCCTGGGCCACAGCCGGGACCTACGTATATTGGCACTACCAAAATCGATTGGCAAGCACTTCCTGGAACCATTGACATAAATGGTTGCGACCGTTTACGGTGAGGCCCATCACAGCTACCGGATAGCTGGAGAGGGAGCCGCATGTACGACTACGGCACGTTCACGTTCGAATCCAAAGCCGAAGTGCTGGATAAGGCGAAGACGTTCTGGAATCCAGACAAGACACAGTTCTGGACTGATACCGGTGTCGATCTGGTGATCGACCGCCGCGAGGGATATTTCCTGTGGGATATGGGCGGGCGCCGCCTGATCGATCTGCATCTCAACGGTGGTACCTACAACCTCGGGCACCGCAATCCCGAAGTGATGCAGGCGATCACCGAGGGCATGGAGCATTTCGACGTCGGCAACCACCACTTCCCGTCGGTGGCCCGCACCGCACTGGCACAGCGCCTGGTAGAAACCGCACCGGCGTCGATCACGAAGGTGGCGTACGGGTCCGGAGGCGGTGAGGCGATCGACATCGCGCTCAAGAGTGCCCGGCACGCGACCAAACGCCGCAAGATCGTCTCGATCGTCAAGGCCTACCACGGCCACACCGGCCTGGCCGTGGCCACCGGCGACGACCGGTTCGCCAAGTTCTTCCTGGCCGACCAGCCCGACGAGTTCCTCCAGGTGCCGTTCAACGACATCGAGGCGATGGAACGGGTGCTGGCCCCCGGCGATGTCGCCGCGGTGATCATGGAGACCATCCCGGCCACCTACGGATTCCCGCTCCCCGCACCGGGTTACCTCGAAGCCGTCAAGGCCATCACCGAGAAGCACGGCACTCTGTACATCGCCGATGAGGTGCAGACCGGCCTGATGCGCACCGGTGAGCTGTGGTGCATCACCAAACACGGCATCGAGCCCGACATCCTGGTGACCGGCAAGGGCCTGTCCGGTGGCATGTACCCGATCACCGCGGCCCTGCTCAGCGATCGCGCGGCGAAGTGGCTCGACGAGGACGGCTTCGGCCACATCTCCACCTTCGGCGGTGCCGAGCTGGGCTGTGTCGCCGCGCTGAAGACGCTCGAGATCTCCACCCGCCCCGAAGTGCGCTCGATGGTCCACTACATCGCCGACATCTTCGACCACGGGCTGCAGCGCATCCAGGCCGACCACCCCGACTGGTTCGTCGGGATCCGGCAGAACGGCGTGGTGATCGGTCTGGAGTTCGACCACCCCGAAGGCGCCAAGTTCGTGATGCGGGAACTCTACGAGAACGGAGTGTGGGCGATCTTCTCGACGCTGGATCCCCGTGTCCTGCAGTTCAAACCGGGTCTCCTGCTCTCGCGCGAACTCTGCGAGGACGTCCTGGACCGCCTCGCCGTCGCGGTGGCCAGGGCCGAGACCGTCGTGAGAGGACGTAAAGCATCATGACCAGTACCGCACAGGCCGGCCACATGCTGGAACGGGCCGGTTGGGCCGCGGCAGCCTACGCCGATTACGACGCCGCGGCGGTGAACAACATCGTCAACGCGGTGGCCGACGCGGCCTACGCCGCAGCCGAACGGTTCGCCGCCGAGGCGGTGGCCGAGACCGGGATGGGTGTGGTGGCCGACAAGGTCACCAAGAATCGGGCCTGCTCACGCGGAATCGTCGACTACTACGCTCGGGGCGAATCCGCGGGCGACTTTGTGTCGCCGCGCGTCGACGAGGCCCGCAAGATCGTCGAGCTGCCCCGGCCGGCGGGCGTGGTGCTGGCGTTGACGCCGACCACCAATCCCGTTGCCACGGTGTACTTCAAGGTGATCCTGGCGCTGATGACCCGCAACGCCGTCGTCGTCGCTCCGCACCCGCGGGCCAAGCAGTGCTCGGCCGACGCGGCCCGGCTGCTTGCCGAGGCCGCGGTGGCCGCCGGCGCACCGGACGGCATCGTCCAGGTGGTGGAGGAACCGTCCATCCCGCTGGTTCAGGCTCTGATGGCCGATGAGCGCACCGACGTCATCGTGGCGACCGGGGGCACCGGCGTCGTGCGTGCGGCGTACTCCTCCGGCAACCCCGCACTCGGTGTCGGCCCCGGCAATGTCCCGGTGTTCGTCGAGGCCAGCGCGGACATCAACGCCGCCGCCAAGCGCATCGTGGACAGCAAGGCCTTCGACAACTCGGTGCTGTGCACCAACGAATCCGTCCTCATCGCCGAGGATGCGATCGCGGGCAAGCTCAACGGCGCACTGACCCGTGCCGGGGCGCACATCCTCGACGAGGACGGCGCACGGCGCCTGCGGGCCTACATGTTCGCCGACGGTCACCTCAACACCGACGTGGTGGGCCGGGATGCCTCCTGGATCGCGGGGCAGGCCGGGCTGCGGGTCACCCCGAAGACCCGGGTGCTGATCGCGCCGTTCAATGACGTGATCTCCGAGGAGATGCTGGCCCACGAGAAGCTGTCCCCGGTGCTCGGCATGACCACCGCGGCCGACGCCGCACGAGGTATCCGCGCCGCCCGGGCAGTGGTGCGGATCGGCGGGGCCGGTCACTCGGCGGCGATCCACAGCGACAATCCTTCGGTGATAGCCGATTTCGCCGCCCTGGTGCCGGTGCTGCGGGTGTCGGTCAACGTGGGCAACAGCACCGGCAGCTCCGGGCTGGAGACCAACCTGGCGCCGTCGATGACGATCGGCACGGGGTTCGTCGGGCGCAGCTCGATCGGGGAGAACCTGCAACCGCAGAACCTGATCAACTGGGCCCGCATCGCCTACAACAGCGATTCCGCCGTGCCCATGGGCAATTTCGCGGGTATCAATCCGTGGCACTCACCGGCCGGACCGGTGCCGGAATACCCGCGCGCCTCCAATGACCGTCACGGTGCGCCTGTCACGCCCCGCCGGCCGTACCCGACTACCAATCGGTCGTCGGATCCCGGACTGGACGTGCTGCGCGCCGAACTGCGCGCGCTGGTCGCCGAAGAACTCGCACAACTGATCAAGAGGTAGGGCTGTGGCTGAACTTCGTTCCTTCATCTTCATCGACCGGCTGCAACCGCAGACCATGTCGTATCTGGGCACCTGGATCAAGGGTGCTCTTCCCCGTGCCGATCAGGCCGCCCAGATCATCGAGGTGGCCCCCGGACTGGACATCGAGGGCGTCACCGACGTCGCCCTCAAGCACGCCGAGGTCAAGGCCGGAATCCTGGTGGTAGAAAGGCAATTCGGCTATCTGGAGTTCCACGGCGAGACCGGAGCGGTCAAAGCCGCCGCGGACGCCGCACTGGACGAGCTTGGCGGCAACACCGGAAGCGCGGTACAGCCGAACGTGCTGGCCTCACGAATCATCTCCAGCGTCGACCACCAGCATGCATTCCTGATCAACCGCAACAAGATCGGCTCGATGGTGCTTCCCGGGGAATCACTGTTCGTGCTGGAGGTGGCCCCCGCGTCCTACGCCATCCTGGCCACCAACGAGGCCGAGAAGGCCGCGGATATCAAGGTGGTCGACTTCCGGATGATCGGCGCCACCGGCCGCGTGTACCTGTCCGGGACCGAAGCCGATGTTCGTACGGCAGCCGAGGCAGCCCAGGACGCGCTGGCGAGGGCCACCGCGTGAGTATCAACCGGGACGAACTGCGCGCCCTCGTGCGCGAGGTGGTGCGAGAGGCCGTCCGCGATGTCGGCGCTGCCACGAAGACTCCGGGGCCGGTGGCTGTCCCCCCACCACCGGCCCCGGCTCCACCCGCCCCGCCGACGGTCGCCGACCAGTTCGGCGTGGAACCCACCGGTCCCCGAGCCGTCGACGGCAAGAACCGCACCGAGACAGTGCAGTTGACCAATGACCGAGACCTCGACAGCTTCGTCCGGAAGCTCTTGCGACTCTTCGAAAGCCCGAAGACCCGGGCCGACCTCAAGGCAGGTCGGCTCAGCTTCCGGCTGGCGGGATCGACCCGGTCATCCGGCGCGGGCGCCAGCAGGCGCATCGAAACCGGCGCGGTAACCGAACGGCAGATCGCCGACATGGCCGGCGGCACGCTCGTGCTCGGCCGCAAGGCGGTGCTCACCCCGCTGGCCCGGGAGAAGGCCCGCACTCTGGGCATCACGATTGAGAAGGAGCGCAAATGATCTCAGCGGTTGTCACCGGCAACGTGTGGTCGACCCGTCGGATCGACGGCATCCCGCCCGGTGCGTTCCTCGAGGTCGAGATCGACGGCACCGGTTCCAAGCTGATCGCCTTCGACGTCCTCGGCAGTGGCGTGGGCGAACGGGTCCTCGTGGCCCAGGGCTCCGTGGCCTCGGGCTGGTTCACCGGCACCCCACCGCCGGTCGACGCACTCATCATCGGATCCATCGACGCTAAACCCGACACCAACCCCAAGAAATAAGGAGAAACACCTATGTCCAGCAACGCAATCGGACTGATCGAAACCAAGGGCTACGTGGCTGCGCTGGCCGCCGCCGACGCCATGGTGAAGGCCGCCAACGTCACCATCACCGATCGCCAGCAGGTCGGCGACGGCCTGGTCGCCGTGATCGTCACCGGTGAGGTGGGCGCCGTCAAGGCCGCCACCGAGGCCGGTGCCGAGACCGCCTCGCAGGTGGGCGAACTGGTGAGCGTGCACGTCATCCCGCGTCCGCACAATGAACTCGGCGCGCACTTCGCGGTCGCCAGCAAGTAGCCATGCCGACCAAAGCAGAGGAGAGTACGCGGATTCGCACCCAGATCCGCGTCTACCTGTTGGTGGAGGACCTGCAGCGCCAGTTCGCCGCCTACCTCGGAACGCCGACCCGGGCCCGGGGTTACCCACCGTACGAGGGTGAGCACGCGCTGATCGTCGAGGTGTCCCCCGCCTTGGCGATCGAGCGGGTGATCGATCTGGCGCTGCGCGAGGTCCCCGGCATCCAGCCCGGAATCCTCTACGTGGAGCGCCAATTCGGTGTTCTCGAGATCCACTCGGCCAATCTGGAGGATGTGCAGCGGGCCGGCGAGGCGATCCTGGCCGGCACCGGCAACAAGGCTTCCGACCAGCTGCGGCCGCAGGTGCTGTACCACGACATCATCGAGAACATCACCGATCAGCACGCGGTGATCCTGAACCGCAACCGGCAGGCATCGATGATCCTGCCCGGGCAGTCACTTCTGGTGTACGAGATGACCCCGGCGTTGTTCGCAGCGGTGGCGGCCAATGAGGCGGAGCGGGCCGCACCTGGGCTTACTGTGGTCGACGTGCAGATGATCGGTGCCGCTGGAAGGCTCTACATCGGCGGCAGCACCGCTGACGTAACCGTGGCAAGGGACCGGATCACGGCGGTGCTTGATGGTATTGAAGGACGGGATCACTGATGAGCGCTTGCGCGAAGAGGAGAAGGCGCTGATGGTCATCACCGACGAGATCGATGTCGCCCAACTGGCGTTACGCCAGTACGACATCGGGACGGACGCGACGCTGCGGTTGCTGAACCTGTCCGAGAATGCCACCTATCTCGTCGAAGATGCCGGCGCCCAGTCGATCCTGCGGGTGCACCGGCAGGACTATCACCGGCCGCACGAGATCGAGTCGGAACTGGACTGGCTGCAGGCGTTGCGGGCCGACAGCGACGTCACGGTGCCCACCGTGCTGCCGGCCCGCGACGGCCGGCGGCTGGTCACCGTCAACGCCGATGGAACCGACCGCCACGCCGTGCACTTCGGCATGGTCGCCGGGGCCGAGCCCGACGAGGGCACGTTGACCCTCGACGATTTCCACACGCTGGGCCGGATCACCGCTGCGCTGCACGATCATTCGCAGCGGTGGGAGCGCCCGCCCGGGTTCGGCCGGTTCTCCTGGGACTGGGAACACAGCCTGGGGGCGGCTCCCCGATGGGGCCGCTGGCACGATGCCGAAGGCGTCGGCACGGCCGAGCAGCAGGTGCTGGAGCGCGCCCAGGCGCTGCTGCACGATCGGCTGCACGCCTACGGCACCGGACCCGACGTCTACGGCCTGATCCACGCTGACCTGCGGTTGGCCAATCTGCTGGTGGACCCTGACCCCGTGGGAACTCCCAAGATCACGGTCATCGACTTCGATGACTGCGGATTCGGTTGGTATTTCTATGATTTCGGCACCGCGGTGTCGTTCATAGAGGACGACCCGGCACTGCCGGAATGGCAAGACGCCTGGGTGAGCGGCTACCGCACGCGACGCGACCTGCCTGCCTCGGACGAGGACATGCTGGCGTCGTTCGTGCTGCTGCGCAGGCTGCTGCTGCTGGCCTGGATGGGCAGCCACAGCCACTCCAGGGAATCGGCGACCAAGGCCATCAGCTACGCCGCGGGTAGCTGCGAACTCGCCGAGCGCTACCTTCGCTCCAACGGCCTCACCCTCACCTGACTCTCAAAAGGACCCCAAACATGTTCGCATCGCTTCAGGGCCGTTCGGCCATCGTCACCGGCGGCAGCAAGGGCATCGGCCGCGGCATCGCCCAGACCTTCGCCAACGCCGGCGTGGACGTCCTCGTCACCGGGCGCAACCAGTCCGACCTCGATGAGGCGGTCGCGGCGCTCGCCGACGCCCCGGGTCGGGTCAGTGCCCTGCGCGCGGACGTGACGAGCCCCGAGGACGCCCGCCAGGTGGTCAGTGCCGCCGTCGAGCGGCACGGCGGGCTGGACATCGTCTGCGCCAATGCCGGCATCTTCCCGTCCGGACGCCTGGAGGACCTCACCCCCGACGACATCGACCAGGTCCTTTCGGTGAACTTCAAGGGCACCGTCTACATCGTGCAGGCCGCACTCGCGGCGCTGACCGCGAGCGGCCACGGACGCGTCGTCATCACGTCGTCGATCACGGGCCCCATCACCGGCTACCCCGGCTGGTCGCACTACGGGGCATCCAAGGCCGCCCAGCTGGGCTTCCTGCGCACCGCCGCGATGGAACTGGCCCCGAAGAAGATCACCATCAACGCCGTCCTGCCTGGCAACATCATCACCGAGGGCCTCGTCGAAATGGGCCAGGACTACATGGACCAAATGGCCTCGGCCGTACCCGCCGGCCGACTCGGATCGGTCGCCGACATCGGCAACGCGGCGCTGTTCTTCGCCACCGACGAAGCCGCGTACATCACCGGACAGTCGCTGGTCGTGGACGGCGGACAGATTCTGCCCGAATCTCACATGGCAATCGCTGAACTCTAGTTCAACCTGGATAGAATTGGCTGTACCAATACACGGGCAGGGGGCCGGGGTGGCAGTTCACAGCGAGGAGTTGCGCAGGCGCATCGTCGGCGATATCAACGCGGGCACCCCCGGCGCGAAACTGGGCAGTGAGCGTGACCTGGCCGAGCAGTACGGCACAAGCCGCTCCAGCCTGCGCCAGGTATTGGCCGCATTGGAGGAAGCCGGGCTGGTGCACCGGGTGATCGGCCGGGCCGGCGGCATCTTCATCAGCCACGGCCAGGTCGAGCGACACCTCTCCGATGTGGTCGGCGTGCCCGCCTTCCTGGCCAATCAGGGGTACGTCGCGGGCACCCGAGTGCTCTCGACGCGCATCACCACCCCCGACGACGCCACCAAGACCGCCCTTCGCCTGGGGCCCGGCGACTACGTCATCGAGATCCAGCGAGTCCGCCTGGCCGACGGCTCCCCCATCTCGCTCGAACACGCGCAGTTCCCCGCCGACGCCTTCCCGGGCCTGCTCGATCAGCAGCTGGGCGGATCACTCTACGAAATCCTGGAATCCCAATACGGTTTGGTCACCGGCCGGGCCGATGAGCGGATCGAGGCGGTCAGCGCGACCAGCAGCGAAGCCACCCTCCTGGGTATCAAGCCCAAGGCGGCACTGCTGTTGATCACCCGGGTCACCTACGACCAGAACGGTTCTCCGTGCGAGTTCTCCCGCGACCTGTTCCGCGGAGACCGCACGGCACTGGCCGTCACGGCGAAGGGCAGCGGTATCGCCACCCACGCCGATGCCAACACCGCCTCGGTCACGCTGCAACGTCAGGCCGGCTGACACCTCGGCGCGCCTGCGGCGTCGTGCCTCGGGTTACTCCGGCTCCTCGGCGGCAAGCTTGCGGTCGAGCGTCTCCTCGGTGTCTGCCCGGTCGGCACCCTGCCACCGGTCGGGTGCGTCCACCACATCGTCGCCGTCGGCGTTCTTGATCTCGTCAGAATCCGTCGACTCGCTCGGCGACAGCGTGTCATCAGGACCCACGTCGGTATCACTCATGAGATTCTCCCGAATCAGGCTGGTACGGCATCGGTTTCACGGTCCCACACCCGATGCTGAGCCAATGCCGCAACAACGGCGTCGATGAACTGGGGTCTGACTCTTTGGCCATCACGGCTCCTCATGCATACGGCCATCGACCGACGTCTCCGGTCAACTGGCACCTGCTGCGGAGTACCCGGAGGCTGCGATGGAGAAACCGTGGGCCGACTCGCGACGAAGCCTTCGACGGACTGGTTGCCGACCTCCGCACCGCCTACGCCACGACCCGAACCGTGTGCAGCGCAGGATCAGCGGGGTCGGGAACATTCATCCCCGCCGCGAGCCCGGTGCGTAGGTAATCCAGCACGGCTTCGTTGAGCCGTTCACCTGGAACCACTGCGGGAATCCCTGGCGGGTATGGAGTGATCTGCTCAGCGGAAATCCGGCCCACCGCCTTCTCCACCGGGACATCCTCGACGCTGCCGAAAAACGCATCCCGGGGCGCCACCACAGTCTCCAGTTCCAGCTCATCGGGCGTCGGCAGATCAACTCGCGGCGGCGGGGCGAAATCGTGCGCGGCCTTGCGCCACAGCTTGAGCGCCTCGACCAGCCGGCCCGTGGTATCCAGACCATCGGCCAGCGACATGGTGGCCAGCACCCGGCGATGGTCGGTCATCCCCAGGTCGAGCCGGCAGTACTCCCGCAACCAATCGGCGGCCTGGTAGCCCGAGGTGCCCGTCGCCGACACGTCGATCAGCACCTGCAGCCGATCCAGATCATGCGAGGCCTGCTTACCCAGCAGTTCCTGGTCGAGGACCTCGATATCGTCGATCTCCTCAATCTCGCGCCGGGTATCGGCCGCCAAATCCAGTGCAGCACCCATCAACTCGTGCCCATGTTCGACCATCTGCCGTCGCCAACCGTCAATCGCGCTGTACACCAGCACATTCGGGCTCGTCGTCATGAGCAGATCGGCGCATGCTGACAGCCTGTTCTCGTCAACGAGATCACCCTGTAGATGAAACACCGAGCCCAGTAG